>NZ_JBHYYB010000053.1:2057-63031 GCF_042752535.1 Kitasatospora sp. NPDC059327
ACTGGGATTGAACCAGTGACCCCTACCGTGTCAAGGTAGTGCTCTCCCGCTGAGCTAATCGCGCCTGGTGAGGCGGTCTTGCAGCAGACCCCGAAGGGCCCGACGTGCGCGATACTGGGATTGAACCAGTGACCCCTACCGTGTCAAGGTAGTGCTCTCCCGCTGAGCTAATCGCGCCTGGTGAGGCGGTCTTGCAGCAGACCCCGAAAGGCCCGACGTGCGCGATACTGGGATTGAACCAGTGACCCCTACCGTGTCAAGGTAGTGCTCTCCCGCTGAGCTAATCGCGCGGGGAGGTCAACCGGACGAACCGGTCGGACCTCTTGGAGGTGGAGACGGGATTTGAACCCGTGTAGACGGCTTTGCAGGCCGTTGCCTCGCCTCTCGGCCACTCCACCAGGCAACACTCGAAGAACGATCTTACACTGTTCTCCATCGAGCGGACGACGAGATTCGAACTCGCGACCCTCACCTTGGCAAGGTGATGCTCTACCAACTGAGCCACGTCCGCCTGTCTCCCGGGGGCTTCACCGCTTTTCCTCGGCTGCGCTCCCTGGCGACGTGTTGAACTCTAGCGGATTCCTGGGCCAGCTAAAAATCCGTTCCCGCAGCGTGCCGCGGGGGTGCCTCCAGGGCGCCGTGCCGCGGGGCCGCCGCCCCCCACCTGCGGCGCACCCGAACGGTCAGCCGCGGGTCACCCGGCGCACACCCGCGTGACGCCCACAGCTGCTCGCGCCCCCGTCGGCGGCCCGACCTTCGTTCGCGCCCCCGACCTACACTTCAGGCACCGCAGCCCAGCCACCCCGCGCAGGAGAACCGTGTCCGGCCACCCCGTCCCCCACAGCCCGCTCGCCCGCTTCGGCGGCCGCATCGCCACCGGGCTGCGCGACGTCACCTCGGACCCGGCCGCCCTGGACTCCGCCGGCTTCTGGGCCGTCGCCCACGACTTCGAGGGCCGCCTCACCTGCGCCCGCTTCGACGAGGTCCGCTCCGCCCCCGTGCCCCCGTCCGGCGCCGGCTGGCTCGGCCCGGCCGCCGACAGCTGGCACAGCTCCCTGGACCGCGCCGCCTACGAGGCCGGCGTCCGCCGCGTCCGCGACCACATCGCGGCCGGCGAGGTCTACCAGGCCAACCTCTGCCGCGTCCTGTCCGCCCCGCTGCCGGACCTGACCCGTACCGACATCGACGCCCTCACCGGTCTGCTCGCGCACGGCAACCCCGCCCCCTACGCGGGCACGATCCGGATTCCCGCGCACGGCGTCGAGATCGCCACCGCCTCGCCCGAGCTCTACCTGCGCCGCGACGGCCGCACCGTCTCCTCCGGCCCGATCAAGGGCACCGGCCGCACCGAGGCCGACCTGCTGGAGAAGGACCACGCGGAGAACGTGATGATCGTCGACCTGGTCCGCAACGACCTGGGCCGGGTCTGCGACACCGGCACCGTCACCGTTCCCGACCTCTGCGTGGTCGAGAAGCACCCCGGACTGGTCCACCTGGTCTCCACCGTCCAGGGCACCCTGCGCGCGGACGCCGGTTGGCCCGAGCTCCTCGACGCGACCTTCCCGCCCGGCTCGGTCACCGGCGCCCCCAAGTCCAGTGCGCTGCGGATCATCGAGGCCCTGGAGACCGCCCCGCGCGGCCCCTACTGCGGCGCCGTCGGCTGGGTCGACGCCGACCGGGGCGAGGCCGAACTCGCCGTCGGCATCCGCACGTTCTGGATCGACCGGAGGGCCCCCGAGGCGCCCGTGCTGCGCTTCGGCACCGGCGCGGGCATCACCTGGGGCTCCGACCCCGCGCGCGAGTGGGCGGAAACCGAACTCAAGGCCGCCCGCCTGGTCGCGATAGCGTCGGGCACCGAAACCGACTGAAGCGGCACGACGGCCCCCGGGCCGCCATCGACCGCGCCCACCGCACCGCCCAACCGCCTTGAGGAGCAGCCCTCGATGCAGCACCCCACCAAGAGCTGGGTCAACGGCTCACTCGTCGACTCCGCCGACGCCGCGCTGTCCGTCCTCGACCACGGGCTCACCACCGGCGACGGCGTCTTCGAGACCATGAAGGCCGTCGACGGCCGTGCCTTCGCCGTCACCCGCCACCTCGACCGGCTCACCCGCTCCGCCCGCGGTCTCGGCCTGCCCGATCCCGACCACGACCTGGTCCGTACGGCCTGCGCCGAGGTGCTGGCCGCCAACCCGATGCCGCTCGGCCGCCTGCGCCTCACCTACACCGGCGGTCCGGCCCCGCTCGGCTCCGAGCGCGGCGACGGCGCCCCGACCCTGGTCGTCTCCCTCGGCGCCGCCGCCCGCCGCCCGGACACCACCGCCGTCGCCACCGTCCCGTGGCGCCGCAACGAGCACAGCGCCGTCGCCGGCCTCAAGACCACCTCGTACGCCGAGAACGTCGTCGCGCTCGCCGCCGCCCACCGCGCGCACGCCTCCGAGGCGCTGCTCGCCAACACCGCCGGACAGCTCTGCGAGGGCACCGGCTCCAACGTCTTCGTGGTCCTCGGCGGCCGGCTGCTCACCCCCACCCTCGCCTCCGGCTGCCTGGCCGGCATCACCCGCCGGCTCGTCGTCGACTGGTGCGGCGCGGAGGAGACGGACCTGCCGTCGGACGTGCTCCGGGAGGCCGAGGAGATCTTCCTGACCTCCACCCTGCGCGACGTCCAGGCCGTCACCCGGGTCGACGACCGCGAGCTCGCCGGGCCCGGGCCCGTCACCGCCAAGGCGATGGCCGTCTTCGCCGAGCGCAGCGGGGACGACCTCGACCCCTGAGCCCGGCCGCGCCGGCCCCGGACTCCTCGCCGGCCCCGGGCGGATAGAACACCCGGACGGCGGGGAAGGGACCACGACATGACCACCACGCTGCGCCCCGAGGGGCCGGAGTCAACCGTCGCCGGCGGTCGCACCAGACGCTGGCAGATCTGCGCCAACGGCCGCCCGGTCGGCGCCCTGCGCACCACAGCCGTTCCTCGTGGCCCCCAACTCTGGGGCGAGATATCGGAGTTGGAGGTCACCGAGGGGCTCGGTCGGGGGCGCGGCACCTTCGGCGCACTGGCGGCCGAGGAGGTGCTCCGCGGCTGGGGCTGCACCCGGGTCGACGCCGACATCCCCGAGGGCGCCCAGGTCGGCCGCGCCCTCGCCGTCACCCTGGGCTACACCGAGCGGATGCGGAACATGGCCAAGCGCCTCGACGGCCCGCCCGCGTTGCCGGCCGGCGTCACCGCGCGCCGGATCGACAGCGCGGACTTCCCGGGGTGGCTGGCCGCCGCCAAGGAGGGCTATCTGTCCGACCTGGTCTCCTCCGGCCTCGGCGCGGAGCAGGCCCGGGCCAAGTCGGACGCCGACCACCTGTCCCTGCTGCCGCTGGGCGCGGACAGCCCCGGGGTGGCCCTGCGCCGCCTGTACGGGGACGTGCCGGACCCGCTGGGCTCGCTCTGGCTGGCCCTGCGGGTCCGGGATCTGCCCGACGGCGCCCCGCTCGCCTGGGTGATGGTCGTCGAGGTGGCCGAGGCGCACCGGGGTGCCGGTCACGGCCGCTCGTTGATGCTGCTCGCCGAACGCGAGTGCCTGGCCGCCGGAGTGCGCGACCTCGGGCTCAACGTGTTCACCGGGAACGCGGTCGCGATCCGGCTCTACGAGTCGCTGGGCTACCGGATCACCAACCGGGTCTACGGCAAGCCACTGACCTGACCATGCGTCAGGAGGCCTTCGCCGCCTCGACGGCGGCGACGATCCGGGCCCGCAGGCCGTCCTGGCTCTGCCCGCCGTCCAGTCGCTGTCCGCCGACCACGTACGTCGGGGTGCCCCGCACCCCGATCGCCTTCCCCTCGGCCTGGTCGGCGTCCACGATCAGCGTGTGCCGGCCGTCGACCAGAGCGGTGTCGACCTCCTCGGCGTCCACTCCCACCGCGCGGGCGACCTCCAGCAGCACGTCCTCGCCGCGCGCCGAGAGGTCGTCGACCCGCTCCAGCAGCGCCTCGACGTACGGCCAGCCCAGGCCCTGGGCGAACGCCTCCTCGGCGGCCTGCGCCGCGGCGTACGCGTGCTTGTGCTTCTCCAGCGGGAAGTGGCGCAACTCGACGACGAGCGCGTCACCGTACTGCTCGCGCAGCGCTCGTACGTCGTCCAGGGCGGTACGGCAGTCCGGGCACTGGAGCTCGCACCAGAACTCAAGACGGGGGAGGGAACCTTCGATCATGCTCCCAGTGTTCCACTAGTGGGTCCCGCGCCGTTCCGGTGGTGGACCCGGGCGCCGGCCGGCAGCGACGGGAGGTCCGATCCGATGACCAGGACGACTGGACGTGACGGAGCGCGGCCGTGTTGACGGCGGCGGTCTCCTTCGTGCTCACCGCCGGCGGCGTGGCGGTCGCGGGTCTGCGCGCCTACCGCCGGCGCTACCTCTCCGCGATCCGCTGGTTCGCCGTGGCGCTGCTGCCGGCGGGGCTCTATCTGACCGGCCTGTTCCCCGTGGCGCGCACGATCGGCAGTGAGTTCGCCGACTGGGCGACGAAGCTGGTGTTCGACCCCCGGGTCTGGACGGGCATCGTGCTGCTGGCGGTGTCGGCCGCGCTGCTGGTCGCCACCCGCTGGGCGGGCCGCCGCCGAGCGGTGGACGCCACCGGCGACGGCCGGGCCGTCACCGGGCCCGCCGCCGGGCGGGCCGCCGTCACCGGGGCGCCGGTCGCGCCGGGGGCCGCGGACCGCAAGAGTGCCCCGAAGGCGGGTGGCCAGGACGACGGCCTGGGCGACTTCTCCGACATCGAGGAGATCCTGCGCCGCCGCGGCATCTGACCGTGCCGTTCCCGGCCCCGGTGGTGAGGGCGTCGGCGGGGAGGACTCAGGCGGAGGTCACGGCCTCCGCCGAGCGCTGGCGTGCCCGGTAGGCGGCGACGTGCAGCCGGTTGCCGCAGGTCCGGCTGTCGCAGTACCGCCGTGAGCGGTTGCGCGAGAGGTCCACGAAGACCCGGGCGCAGTCCGGTGCCTCGCAGCGGCGCAGCCGCTCGCGCTCGCCCGCCGTGAGGATGAACGCCAGCGCCATGCCCAGCTCGGCCGCGAGGTGGTCGCGCAGCGCGGCGTGCGGGGCGAAGTAGTGGATGTGCCAGCCGTGGTGGTCGTGGTTGGTCAGTCGCGGCGTGGTGCCGGCGGCGGCGACCAGCGCGTTGACCAGCTCGGCGGCCTCCGCCGTGGACTCGGTGCCGAACACCTCCCGCAGCCGGGTGCGCAGCTCGTGCACCGTGCGCAGGTCGTCCTCGGTCAGCGAGTCGATCTCGCTGATCTCCTGGCGGATCACGAAGGCGTCCAGCGCCGCCACGTCGGGCAGCAGCTCGTTGCCGCACACCTCGGGCGCGGTGTTGAGCAGCTCGACGAGGATGCTCAGCGCGCACTCGGTGTCATGGGTGATCAGCACGTGGGGGCTCCTCACGCGGAGGGGGCCGTCGGCACCCCGCGTCTACGGTCAGTCTCAGACCTTACCGGGCCCCGCAGCGGCGGGCCGCCGCTTCGTTCGAAGGGGTGTGCGGATCACATCAGGGCGTGCGGGCCGGCCGGGGCGCGGTCGCGCCGGAGACGGTGCGCCGCGCGGTCGGAGCGACCACGCGTCCGCTGCCGGCGCGGAGGTGTGCGGGGAAACCAGTGGCGCCCGGCAGCGAGGCCGGCCACCCGTACGGATGGCCGGCTCCGGTGCCGGGCGCCTGCGGTGCTGAGGCCCGCCCCGGTGGGGGAGAACCGTTTCACCGGCCCCGAGACCGCGTCGTGCGCGGCTGAGTCGTGCGGCCGTGCCCCCGAGTAGGACGGCTGCGGTGGCGGCAGGGGGTTACGGCCCCGCTGTCGGCGGGGCGTGACCGCCTCCGGGTGGGGTCAGCTTTCGGCGAGGATGTGGGACAGCTCCCGGTCGAGGTCGAAGTGACGATGTTCGGTGCCGGGCGGCACGGCGGCGTCCGTCCGCTTGAGAAACGACTCAAGCGCTCGGGCCGGGGCCTCCAGCAGGGCTTCTCCTTCCGGAGAGCTCAGCGCGATGCAGACCACCCCTTGCCCGTGGCTGCGCGACGGCCAGACCCGGACGTCGCCGGTCCCGGTGGGTCGGTGCAGCCCCTCCGCGAGGAGATCTCGGGCGAACACCCACTCCACGGTCTCGTCGGCGCCGGTGTGGAACGTGGCGTGCACGGCATAGGGGTCGGCGGTGTCGTAGCGCAGGCCCGCGGGGACGGGCAGTGAGGACTCGCTGGACACGATGAGGCGCAGGTGCAGCTCGCAGCTGACCGTGGTGTTCATAAGCGCCATGGCCTTTCGCTCAGTGTGCGCTCGGGGAATCGCACGTCGGCGAACGGACCATCCCACCTCCACGACCGATGTAAACCCCTCTGTCCCGATTCGGGGCCGAGTCGTACCCCTTACGGCGCATTGCGGAATCGGCACGGAGTGCCCGGCGGGGCATTACCGGGCCACTTCTCGGTTAGTTTCCTGGCATGACTGTGCGAAGCGACAAGGCGCGCGGGAACGCGGGCGGGAACACGAGAACGGGTGATGCGGTCGTGCCGGACGACTCGGGGGTACGGGCGCCGGACGGGGGCGAGGGCACGACGGGCGCGGACGGCGGCCGGCCGCTGGGCTCGCGCGCGCCGCACTTCATCCGGCGGTCCAGGCCGCTGCACCTGAGCTGGCAGGTGGCCGTGTTCCTGGTCGGCCTGGCGGTGGTGGTGGCCGGCGTGATCATGCTGCCGCTGCCCGGTCCCGGCTGGGTGGTCATCTTCCTGGGCATGGGCATCTGGGCGACCGAGTTCGTCTGGGCCCAGCTGGCCCTTCGCTGGACCCGCCGCAAGGTGGCCGAGGCGGCCCAGAAGGCGATGGACCCGCGGGTCCGCCGCCGCAACATCACCCTCACCGCGATCGGCCTGGCGGTGATCGCCGGGATCGGCGGCTGGTACCTCTGGAAGTACGGGATCACCATGCCCTGGAAGATCGACCGGAGCTGACCCGGCCGGCGGCGGCCGGGGCGGCCCGTTCGGGTGACGGGCCGGGGCGGGGAGCCCGGGGCGGGGGTGTTCGGAGCACCCCGGGAGATGCGGTAATGTTTTCCCTGCACCCGGGCGATTAGCTCAGCGGGAGAGCACTTCGTTCACACCGAAGGGGTCACTGGTTCGATCCCAGTATCGCCCACCGGAATGCATTGTGATATGTGAGGCCCAGTCGATTATCGGCTGGGCCTCACGTGTATTTCGGTAATCCCCGGTGAACTGCTGCCGGGGAATCCGACTGAGGCCCAGTCACCTCCCGTGCGGAGCGCGAGTTCTGCGGACGCGTCGGCCGTCCGGCCGGGTGCGAGTTGTACGACGCCCCCCGAACGGTGCTACTGTTCATCTCGTTGCCCGGGCGATTAGCTCAGCGGGAGAGCACTTCGTTCACACCGAAGGGGTCACTGGTTCGATCCCAGTATCGCCCACCGGACAGCAGACAGGCCCTGATCGGGACACCGGTCGGGGCCTGTCGCATTGCTGCGTTCGTAGGCCGACCGACCGGGCGACCGCCACCCGGGCCCGGTGGCTAGGCCGCGATCTCGCAGCTGTGCTCCGCCGACAACCGCCGCCCGCAGCCGCAGCGGGCCGGGCGCAGCGGCCAGGAGAGGTCCACCCGCTCCGGCGTCCCCGAGCGGTCGAACCAGTTCTGCAGCCCCCGGGCCTGGGCCGCGTGCCAGACCGCCTGCCGCAGGTGCAGCTCGGCCGCCGACAGCCCGCCCAGTGCGGCGGGGTAGCGGGTGCCGATCGTGCGGACCAGCCCCAGCGCCGCCGTCGCGTCGGCCGCGGCGTCGTGGGCCCCGGTCAGCTCCACCCCGTAGTGCGCGCACAGGTCGGTCAGGGTGCGCCGGCCCTTGCGGTAGCGGTCCACGTGCTTGTCCAGCACCCGGGGGTCGAGCACCAGCAGCCCGGTCGGGCCCAGCGCGTCCGCCAGCGTGGTGGCCCGGTGGCGGCGCAACTCCCGGTCCAGCAGCGTCAGGTCGTACGGCGCGTTCATGACCACCACCGGGCGCCCGGCGCGCGCCTGCTCGGCGAGGGCGCGGGCGATCTCCGCCACCACCGTCGGGGCCGGGCGGCCGTGCGCGCGGACCCGCTCGTCGCCGATGCCGTGGATCGCCCGGGCGCCGTCGGGTATCGGCACACCGGGGTCGGCCAGCCAGGAGGTGCTCTGCGGGGGTGCGCCCGGGCTGAGTTGGACGACCAGGGCGGCCGAGACGATCCGGTCGGTCTCGACGTTCACGCCGGTGGTCTCGGTGTCGAAGGAGGCGAGCGGGCCGGTGTACCAGTGCTGCTGCATGACTGCCCCTCAGGTACTGCGTTCCGTTCCCTTGATACCGCCCCTGACGTCCGTTCAACCGTTTGGCGGTGTCCGGGCCGGGCACCCTGCGGTCAGGTGCCCGGTTCGAATCCGGACGGGCCCGGGGCCGGGGGAGGCTACGGGGCGATGACGCTGACAGAGCCGCAGCCCGAGGAGGCGGCGGCCGTCCTGCGGGGCGATCTGGCCGTGACGGCCTGCATGGAGACCTTGCAGGTCGGCTATCTGCACGCGGTGGTGGCGGCGGCGGGCTGCTCGTTGTCCCAGCCCTTCCCCGACAACGGCATCGACTGGCAGGTCAGCCACGGCTCGCGCGACCACGCGGTGGACGACGAGGTCACCATCAAGGTCCAGCTCAAGGCCACCCAGCAGATCGCGCCCGATCCGCGCGGCCCCTTCTTCAGCTTCACCCTGGACAACGACCACCTGCGCAAACTGGCGCGGGCGCGGGTCGCGGTGCCCAGGATCCTCGTCGTGATGCTGCTGCCGCGCCGGGTCGACCGCTGGCTGTCGGCCGGGCCGGACGCGCTGGAGCTGCGGCATTGCTGCTACTGGGTCAACCTGGCCGGCCACCCGGTCACCGGGCAGCGGCGGACCAACGTCCGGGTGCCCACCGCGAAGGTCTTCGACGACCGAGCACTGTGCGACATCATGGCGCGGGTCGGTGCGGGCGGCAGTCCGTGACGGCCCGGCCCCGGCGGGGAGGAGCAGGACCATGACGCTGCCACGCGGGCCGCAGGAGGCCGCCCGGGCACTGCCCGACCCGGCGGCCGTCGACCCGGCCGTGCTCGCCACCCTGCTCGCCCGGCACGGCTGGGTCCGGCGCGGCGGCCCCTCGGCCCGGTACGGCCGGTGGACACCCCCCGGCGACTCCGACCCCGGCACCAGCCTGCTGGTGCCGGCCGCCGAGGGCTTCGACGACGCCGTCGAGCTGCTCGCCGACGCCGTCACCGCGCTCTCGCGCTCGCGCAGCCCGTCCGCCCGCTCGATCCTGCTCGCGCTGACGGTGCCGGGGGACGAGCTGCGGTGGCGGCGCGAGCTGCCGGGCCCGGCGCACGCCGCGCCCTGGGACGACGCCGAGCGGCTCCAGCGGGCGGCGCGGGCGATGCTCGCCGCCGGGGCCAAGGCGGGGCGGACCAGGGCCGCCTACTTCGGCGCCCGACTGGACGGCTGGGCCGGGGACTTCCTGGAGCAGGTGCTGGTGGTCGGCGGCGGCCCGGCGGCGGACAGCGGCGCCGGGCTCACCGCGTACACCCCGGCGCCCGAGGGGCGGGCCGCGGTCACCACCCTGGTCCGCGCGCTGGAGGCGCTGCGGGACGCCGTGGACTACCGCCGGGTCAGTGGGGGCCCGGCGGCCTTCGAGAACGCGGTGCAGGCCGGGGTCAGCCGGGAGCTGGTGCAGTCCGTCGAGGAACTGGTGCGCGGCGCGACGGCGGCGCAGCTGACCGTCGCCTGGTCGGCCGCCGCCGGCCCGCCCGGTGGCTTCGGCGACCGGCGGATCGCCCTGGAGTTCTCGCCCGGCGACCTGCCCGCGCTGGAGGAGGCCGCCGTGCTGCTGGAGCGGATCGAACCGGCGGTCGCGGTCAGCGTGGTCGGCCTGGTCGTCCGGCTCAAGCGCGCGGACCCGGCCGGGCCGGGCACCGTCCGGCTGAAGGTGCTCGCCGGCGCGGAGGTCGGCGAGGTGCGGGTGCGGCTCGCCGACCAGGCCTACCGGGTGGCCGTCGAAGCCCATCTGGCGGGGGCCCCGGTGCGGCTCAGCGGCCGCTTGGAGCGGCGCGGCGGTTTCCGGCGGCTCACCCACCCGGGCGCCCTGGAACCGTGCGGCCTGGACGAGGGCGAGCGGGAGCGGCTGCTGAAGACCCTGGGAGAAGGGGGAGCGGGGGCATAGGTGCGCGGCGGGTCCGGTGCTCTCGGTACCATCGTCACGCGCAGCGCAGTGTTGCGTCCTATGAATCCAGCACGTCAGGAGAGACCGGTGACGGACGTCCGGGTAATCATCAACCGCGAACCCGATCGGGAAGAGCGCGTGGTGACCACGGGCACTACGGCCGCCGAGCTCTTCGCCGACGACCGCTCGATCATCGCCGCCCGCGTCGGCGGCCAGCTCAAGGACCTCGCGTACGCCGTGCGGGACGGCGACGAGGTCGAGCCGGTCGAGATCGGCAGCAAGGACGGCCTGGACATCCTGCGCCACTCCACCGCGCACGTCATGGCCCAGGCCGTGCAGCAGCTCTTCCCGGAGGCCAAGCTCGGCATCGGCCCGCCGGTCAAGGACGGCTTCTACTACGACTTCGACGTCGAGAAGCCGTTCCACCCCGATGACCTCAAGGCCATCGAGAAGAAGATGCAGGAGATCATCAAGCGGGGCCAGAAGTTCTCCCGCCGGGTGGTCACCGACGAGGCCGCCGCCGAGGAACTGGCCGCCGAGCCGTACAAGCTGGAGCTGATCGGCCTCAAGGGCTCCGCCGCCACCGCCGGCGAGGGCGCCGACGTCGAGGTCGGCGCGGGCGAGCTGACCATCTACGACAACGTGGACGCCAAGACCGGCGAGCAGTGCTGGGGCGACCTCTGCCGCGGCCCGCACCTGCCGTCCACCCGGATGATCCCGGCGTTCAAGCTGATGCGCAACGCGGCCGCCTACTGGCGCGGCAGCGAGAAGAACCCGATGCTGCAGCGCATCTACGGCACCGCCTGGCCGACCAAGGACGAGCTGAAGGCGCACCTCGACTTCCTGGTCGAGGCCGAGAAGCGCGACCACCGCAAGCTCGGCAACGAGCTCGACCTCTTCTCCATCCCGGAGGAGATCGGCTCCGGCCTCGCCGTCTTCCACCCCAAGGGCGGCATCATCCGCCGCGCGATGGAGGACTACTCGCGCAAGCGGCACGAGGACGAGGGCTACGAGTTCGTCTACACCCCGCACGCCACCAAGGGGAAGCTCTTCGAGAAGAGCGGCCACCTGGACTGGTACGCCGACGGTATGTACCCGCCCATGCAGCTCGACGAGGGCGTGGACTACTACCTGAAGCCCATGAACTGCCCGATGCACAACCTGATCTTCGACGCGCGCGGCCGCTCGTACCGTGAACTGCCGCTGCGCCTCTTCGAGTTCGGGACGGTGTACCGGTACGAGAAGTCCGGTGTGGTGCACGGTCTGACCCGTGCCCGGGGCTTCACCCAGGACGACGCGCACATCTACTGCACCCGTGAGCAGATGGCGGACGAGCTCGACTCGACGCTGACCTTCGTGCTCAACCTGCTGCGCGACTACGGTCTGACCGACTTCTACCTGGAGCTGTCCACCAAGGACCCGGTCAAGTACGTCGGTTCGGACGAGGCCTGGGAGGAGGCCACCGCGGTGCTGGCGAGCGTGGCCGAGAAGCAGGGCCTGCCGCTGGTCCCGGACCCGGGTGGCGCGGCCTTCTACGGCCCGAAGATCTCGGTCCAGGCGCGGGACGCCATCGGCCGGACCTGGCAGATGTCCACCATCCAGCTGGACTTCAACCTGCCCGAGCGCTTCGACCTGGAGTACACGGCGGCGGACGGCTCGCGGCAGCGGCCGGTCATGATCCACCGGGCGCTGTTCGGCTCGATCGAGCGGTTCTTCGCGGTGCTGCTGGAGCACTACGCGGGCGCCATGCCGCCGTGGCTGGCCCCGGTCACCGTGACCGGCATCCCGATCACCGACGAGCACGTGCCGTACCTGCTGGAGGTCGCGGCCGAGCTCAAGAAGCGCGGGATCCGGGTCGAGGTGGACACCTCGGACGACCGCATGCAGAAGAAGATCAGGAACGCGCAGAAGACCAAGACCCCGTTCATGCTGATCGCCGGCAACGACGACGTCGAGGCGGGCGCGGTGTCCTTCCGCTACCGCAACGGCGAGCAGAAGAACGGTGTGCCGCTGGCCGAGGCGATCGCCGAGATCGTCGATGCCGTGGAGCGCCGCGTCCAGGTGTGACGCCGGGAACGGTACCGGTCGCGGGGCGGTCTCCTCAGGGAGTCTGCCCCGCACCGCTTTGCAAGCCACGCCGTACGAATATGCTGATCAGCATGACGACTGAGCCGGAACTGCAGCGGGGCGTCGGCGAGCCGGACGGCTTCCGCCGCCTGTGGACCCCCCATCGGATGGCCTACATCCAGGGCGAGAACAAGCCCACCGGCCCGGCTCCGGACGACGGTTGTCCGTTCTGCTCGATCCCGTCGCTGAGCGACGAGGACGGGCTGGTCGTCGCTCGTGGCGGTGCCGTGTTCGCGGTGCTGAACCTGTACCCGTACAACGGCGGGCACCTGATGGTGGTGCCGTACCGGCACGTCGCGGACTACACCGAACTGGACGAGGTGGAGACGGCCGAGCTGGCGGTGTTCACCAAGAAGGCGATGACCGCGCTGCGGGCGGCCTCCGGGGCGCACGGGTTCAACATCGGGATGAACCAGGGTGCGGCGGCCGGTGCCGGGATCGCGGCGCACCTGCACCAGCACGTGGTGCCGCGCTGGGGCGGGGACACCAACTTCATGCCGGTGGTCGGCCACACCAAGGTGCTGCCGCAGCTGCTGGCGGACACCCGCAAGATGCTGGCCGAGGCCTGGCAGCGGAGCTGAGCCCGGCGAACACGCGTGGGGCCCCGCCGGATTCCTCCGGCGGGGCCCCACGCGTCGTGGCGGTCAGCCCGCGTCGTACTGGTCGACCTTGTAGGGCCGGGTGCCCTGGGCCTCGGACTTGATGATCGAGGCGCGGGTCTTGAAGAAGCGCTCGGCGTCGAGGTCGTGCTCCTCCAGGAACTCCAGGACGGCCGCGTGCACGGCGGTGAGCACGGGGGTGGCCGCGTTGAGCGCGTTGTCGGTCATCGACCGGGTGTTCCAGGGCGGTGCGGCCCAGACGTGCCGCAGCCCGAACGGCTCGGGCAGGCCGAGGCCGCCGCCGAGCCAGGAGAGCAGACCGGGGCTGCGGTAGAGGGGGGCGCGGACGGCCTGCCGGACCACCTCGTCGTTGTCGATCAGGGGGAGCTTGACCGTCCGTTCCTCCCAGAACTTCAGGCTCTTCGGGACGGACTTCTCCTTGTCCTTGGGCTTGTCGGAGAAGACGCCGTTGACCGGGCCGAGCGCGTAGCCGGCCACGCTGACGTTCAGGGTGTGCGCGAGCAGGACGACGGTGACGGTGAAGGTGAGGACCAGCTTGCCGTCGTGCGTCACGAACTGGGTGGCCAGGTAGTGCCGGGGGCCGCCCGGGAACGTCTGCTTGTCGGCGATGGTCTGGACGGCGAACTCGCGCATCCGGTCGCCGTCCATGTCAGCGTTGTCGGGCCGGCCGATCTCGTCGGCGCCCTCGCCGACCTCGTAGACCACCCACTGCTTGACCGCGACGTTGGGGATGCCGCTGTTGGCGACCTCGCTGATGCCGAGACCCTTGAGATGACCGGCGATCTTGCGGACGAGGTCCCAGGGGTGGAAGGCGCGGAAGTCGGCGTGGCCCTCCGCCGGGCGCAGGGCGTCGACCATCTTCCACTCGCCCCAGCGCCGGCCGGCGCCGAGGATGCCCTTGGGGCCGGCGTAGTGCTGGATGTTGGTCTCCTGCTCGCCCTCCAGGCGGCCGAGCTTGGCGCGCAGGTCGGCGGCCTTCTTGTCCAGGTCGTCACGGGGGACGGCCCGGGGGACGGTGGCGGCGACGGCGTTGCCCTCGACGAGGTCCAGCCAGCGCGCGCGCAGGTCGACGGCGGACGCGACCACGATGCGCCTGGCGAGGTACCAGCCGACCACCGGCGCGAGCATCACGATGCGCAGGTAGACGCCCAGCAGGCCGCCGGCGGGCGGCTTGAGGGCGAGGAGCACGGCCACGGCGGCGGCCGCGGCGAGCACCAGCCCGCCGAAGAAGGCGGCGTTCTTGGGGTTGTCCCGCTTCAGCCAGGCACGCAGCTGGAAGGCGCCGAGCCAGAGCAGGGTGCCGGGCAGGAACAGCACGCCGGTGACGACGGTGACGGTGGTGAGCCTGCGGTCGCGGGCGACCCGGAGGTCCTCGGCGGCCAGGCAGTGCTCGACGATCTGGCGGGTGTCGATGCCGAAGGACGGGACGAGCGGCTTTCGGTCGCCGCCGAGGGTGCGGCCCACGACGGCGCGGCTGAAGGCCTCACCGAGATTGGGACGGAAGAGGGCGAAGCGCCCCTTCTTCTCCGTGGCGTGGGTGACCGTCTCGACGAACTTGCCGACCTCGCCGTCGCGGTAGGCGGCCGAGGAGAGCGCCTGGGTGACGGCGGTCTGCGGGCCGGTGTCGGTCCGGGGTATCTGCGCACCCGGGGTCATGTCGAGTGTCGTCACGGTGGCGTCCCCTCCTCCCCTTGTCAGCCGCAGGTTACCGTGCCGCGGTACCGGCGCGCGGATGATCGTCTGAAGTGCCGTCACGTTCGGGCCACGACGGGCTCGTGGGGCATGATGCCCAGCTTTCGGTGCTGCGACGCCCCCGTGCGGGAGCGACCCGGCGCAGTGGGGCACGATGGGCGCATGAACGCTACGGAGGGAGTCGTCATGAAGGATCCGGTCCTGGTTTTCGACGGGGACTGCGCGTTCTGCACGACGTGTGCCGGTTGGGCGGAGCGGTACCCGCGGCAGACGCTGGCGTCGGGCGGCTGGGAGGCGGTGCCGTTCCAGTTCGCGGACCTGGCGGAGCTGGACGCGCACGCCGGCGGGCGCGGCGAGGTGTCCTGGGAGCGCGCCGAGCGCGAGGTGCTCTGGGTGACGCCGGCGGGCCGGGTGTACGGCGGCGCGCAGGCGGTGGCCCGGCTGCTGATGCGCTCGGGCGGGGCCTGGGCGTACCTGGGCGGGCTGCTGGCGCTGGCCCCGGTCCGGCCGGTCGCGGGTGTGCTGTACCGCTGGGTGGCGAAGAACCGGCACCGGATGCCGGGGGGTACACCGGCCTGCGCGCTCCCGCGGCGCTAGGCCGGGGCCGGGTCGGCGGCGCCGGGACGGGGCCGGTCCGCGGCGCTAGGACGTGCCCGGTCGGTCGGCGTACTTCGCCGCGAGGGCGGTGGGCATCGGTTCGTGGCGCAGGTGGGCCCGGGAGAACTCGGCGGTGCCGTGGGTGAGGGCGCGCAGGTCGACGGGGTAGCGGGTGAGTTCGAGCTCGGGGACCTCGGCGCGCAGCAGGGTGAGGCCGGGCCCGCCGGTCTCGGTGCCCAGGACCCGGCCGCGGCGGGCGGAGAGGTCCCCGAGGACGGCGCCGAGGTAGTCGTCGGGCAGCAGGACACCGACCGCCGAGACGGGTTCGAGCAGGCGGATGACGGCGTGCTCGGCGGCGTCGCGCAGGGCGAGGGCGGCGGCGTTCTGGAAGGCGGAGTCCGAGGAGTCGACGGAGTGCGCCTTGCCGTCGGTGAGGGTGACCCGGATGTCGACGAGCGGGTAGCCGGCGCCGACGCCCTTGGCGAGCTGGGCGCGGACGCCCTTCTCGACCGAGGGGATGAAGTGCTTGGGCACGGCGCCGCCGACGACGTGCTCCTGGAACTCGAAGCCGGCGCCGGCCGGCAGCGGTTCGACCTCCAGGTCGCAGATCGCGTACTGGCCGTGCCCGCCGGACTGCTTGACCAGCCGGCCGTGGCCCGCGGCGGCGGTGCCGAAGGTCTCGCGCAGGGCGACCTCGGGCTCGACGGTGTCGACGTGGACGCCGTGCCGGCCGCGGAGCCGGTCGAGGACGACCTCGGCGTGGGCCTCGCCGGTGCACCAGAGGACCAGCTGGTGGGTGTCGGGGTTCTGCTCCAGGCGCAGCGCCGGGTCCTCGGCGGTGAGCCGGGCGAGGGCCTGGGAGAGCCGGTCGTCGTCGGCCTTGCTGTGGGCCTCGATGGCGATCGGCAGCAGTGACTCGGGCAGTGGCCAGCCGTCGAGCTTCACGGGGTGCCCGGGCTCGTGGACGGTGTCGCCGGCGCGGGCGGTGGTGACCTTGGCCGCGCAGACGAGGTCCCCGGCGACGGCGTGCGGCACGGGTCGTTGCAGTTTGCCGAAGGGGCTGGTGAGGCCGGTGACGCGTTCGTCGCCGTCCTGTTCCCCGGGGTGGTCCGGGCCGGACAGGTGGATCCGGGTGTCGGGGCGCAGGGTGCCGGCGTAGATCCGCAGCAGGCTGATCCGGCCGACGTAGGCGTCGGCGGTGACGCGCACGACCTGGGCGGCGAGCGGGGCGTCGGGATCGCAGTCGGGGCCGGGGCGGGTGCGTTCGGTGGGGTCGGGGAACGCGGTGGTGATCAGGTCGAGGAGTTCGGCGGCGCCGAGCCCGCGGTCGGTGGTGGGCAGGGCGGGGTGCAGGGCGCAGGCGAGGACCTCGCGGCGCAGTCCGGCTTCGAGGGCGTCGGTGTCGAGCGGTTCGCCGGCGAGGTAGCGCTCCATCAGGGTGTCGTCCTGGCCGGAGATGGCCTCGACGAGGCTCTCGCGGGCGGGGCCGGTGTCGGGCAGCGGCTCGGCGGCGCCGTAGGCGCGGCCGGTGAGCAGGTCGACGGTGCCGGCCGGGTGGCCGTCGTGGTGGACGGGGAGGAAGAGCGGGCGCAGGGTGTCCGGGCCCAGTCCGAAGGCGTCGTGGCAGGCGGTGAGGATGTCGTCGAAGTCGCTGCGGGCGATGTCGAACTTGGCGACGGCGATGGCGCGGGGGATGCCTTCGGCGGCGCACTCGCGCCACAGGACGCGGGTGGGGTTGGTGACCGGGTCGGTGGCGGAGACGACGAAGACGGCGCCGTCGGCGGCGTGCAGGGCGGCCCGCAGGTCGGCGGTGAAGTCGGGGTGGCCGGGCGGGTCGATCAGGTTGACCTTGACGCCGTTCCATTCGAGCGGGAGCAGCGACAGCTGCACGGAGCGCTGTTGCTGGTGCTCGATCTCCTCGTGGTCGGAGACGGTGTTGCCGTCGGTGACGCGCCCGGCCCGGCCGACCGCGCCGGCGGCGAGGGCGAGGGATTCGGCGAGCGTGGTCTTGCCCACGCCGCCGCAGCCGATGAGGACGACGTTGCGCAGCTGCCTCGGGTCGGTGACGGTGGGTGCCTGGCCGGATCGTGCGGTGCTGCGGTCGGGCATCGGGGTCTCCTCCCGTCGCGCCGAGACTGTCGTGAAAAGTCTAGGGGCGGTGTTCGGGGCGCCGCGTGTCGTGGAGGGCGCGGTGACCGGGTGTGCGCGCCCGTGCGCCCAGGGTGGCGGCGCCGTCGGGCGGGCGGGGCGGCGGGGGCCGGTGGGCGGTGCGGTGCGTTCGGGGGTGTCGTCGGCGTGGCTACCATGGGTGCGCCGGGTGGGCTGATCCGTCCGGCCGTCTGCCGCGCACTCTGCCGCAGGCGGGTACCAGGGAGATCGGAGCGGTCCGGAAGGCCATGCTCAACAAATACGCGCGTGCCTTCTTCACACGTGTCCTGACCCCGTTCGCCGCGTTCCTGATCCGGCTGGGCGTGAGCCCGGACGCGGTGACGCTGATCGGTACCGCCGGTTCGGTGGCCGGTGCGCTGGTGTTCTTCCCGCGCGGGGAGTTCTTCTGGGGCACCATCACGATCACGCTGTTCATCTTCTCGGACCTGGTGGACGGCAACATGGCCCGTCAGCTGGGCCGGACCAGCAAGTGGGGTGCCTTCCTGGACTCCACGCTGGACCGGGTGGCGGACGCGGCGATCTTCGGCGGACTGGCGATGTGGTACGCGGGCGAGGGCGACAACAACCTGCTCTGCGCGGTGGCGATCTTCTGCCTGGCGAGCGGTCTGGTGGTCTCGTACACCAAGGCGCGGGCGGAGAGCCAGGGTCTGCCCTGCGACGTGTCGGGCCTGGTGGAGCGGGCCGAGCGGCTCGTGATCAGCCTGGTCGCGGCCGGGGTCGCGGGCCTGCACACCTTCGGGGTGCCGTACGTGGAGTGGCTGCTGCCGATCGCGCTGTGGCTGGTGGCCGCGGGCAGTCTGGTCACGGTGGTCCAGCGGATGGTGACGGTGCGCCGGGAGGCGTTCGAGGCCGACCGAGCGGCGGCCGGGAGCTGAAGGGGGGCGGGCCTTCGGTGAAGGACCGACTGGTGTACGCGGCCTACGCGTCGGGCTGGGCGGTGCTGCGGCACCTCCCCGAGCCGGCGGCCCGGGGCCTGTTCGACCGGATCGCCGACTTCGCGTGGCGCAGGCGCGGCAAGCGGGTGCTCCAGCTGGAGGCGAACCTTCGGCGGGTCCGCCCGGGGCTGGACGAGGCCGGGCTGCGGGAGCTGTCGCGGGCCGGGATGCGCTCGTACATGCGGTACTGGATGGAGTCCTTCCGGCTGTCGGTGTGGAGCCGGGAGCGGGTCGCGCGCGACGTCCGGGTGGAGGGCTTCGAGCAGCTGCGGGCGGCGATGGAGTCCGGCCGCGGCGCGCTGGTCGCGCTGCCGCACATGGGCAACTGGGACCTCGCGGGCGCCTGGGTGGCGCTGGAGGGGTACCCGTTCACCACGGTCGCGGAGCGGCTGGAGCCCGAGAAGCTGTTCGACCGCTTCGTGGCGTTCCGGGAGAGCCTCGGCATGGAGGTGCTCGCGTTGACCGGCGGTGGGGTGAATGTCGTCGGCACGCTGGCCCGCCGGCTGCGCGAGGGGAAGCTGGTCTGCCTGGTCGGCGACCGGGACCTCTCCGAGGCCGGGATCGAGGTGACCTTCTTCGGCGAGGCGACCAGGATGCCGGCCGGTCCGGCGGCGCTCTGCCAGCGGACCGGGGCGGCGCTGCTGCCGGTCTCGCTCTGGTACGACGGCCCGCTGCTGCGGGCGCGGATCCACCCCGAGGTGCCCGTGCCGGCGGAGGGGGACCGCCGGGAGAAGACCCAGGCGATGACGCAGGCGATGGCGCAGATCTGGGAGCGCGGCATCCGCGAGCACCCCGAGGACTGGCACATGCTGCAGCGGTTCTGGCTGGCCGACCTGCCGGTCCGTGCGACGGTGGACGGGGCGGCGCTGCCGGCCGCGGCCGGGCACCCGGCCGACCCCGCCCGTCCCGCCCCGGCCGGCGAGCCCGCCGCCGAGGCCTCCGGGCCCTGACCCGCCGCACCTACAGGATCACGAGGAACCAGTGAAGATCGGCATCGTCTGCCCGTACGACTGGGACGTTCCCGGCGGGGTGCAGTTCCACATCCGGGACCTGGCCGAGCACCTGATCGGTCTCGGCCACGAGGTGTCGGTGCTGGCGCCCGCCGAGGACGACGAGGCGCTGCCGCCGTACGTGGTCTCGGCCGGGCGGGCCGTGGCGGTGCCGTACAACGGCTCGGTGGCGCGGCTGAGCTTCGGCATCCTGTCGGCCGCGAGGGTCCGGCGCTGGCTGAACGAGGGCCGGTTCGACATCCTGCACGTGCACGAGCCGGCCTCGCCGAGCCTGTCGATGCTGGCGGCCTGGTCGGCGTCCGGGCCGATGGTCGGCACCTTCCACACCTCCAACCCGCGTTCGCGGGCGATGATCGCGGCCTCGCCGATCCTCCAGCCGGGTCTGGAGAAGATGCGCGCCCGGATCGCGGTGAGCGAGTACGCCCGCCGGACCCTGGTCGAGCACCTGGGCGGCGACGCGGTGGTGATCCCCAACGGCGTGGACGTCGGCTTCTTCGCGGACGCGGAGCCGGACGCGCGCTGGACCGGTGGGGCGGCCGCCGGTGAGCCCGGCACGATCGGCTTCATCGGCCGGATCAACGAGCCGCGCAAGGGCCTGCCGACGCTGCTGGCCGCGCTGCCGCGGATCCTGGCCGCGCGGCCGGGGGTGCGGCTGCTGGTGGCCGGCAAGGGGGACGAGGAGGAGGCGGTCGCCGGGCTGGCGCCCGAGGTCCGCGCGCAGGTGGAGTTCCTCGGCATGGTCAGCGACCGGGACAAGGCGCGGCTGCTGCGCAGCGTCGACCTCTACGTGGCGCCGAACACCGGCGGCGAGAGCTTCGGGATCATCCTGGTGGAGGCGATGTCGGCGGGCGCCCCGGTGCTGGCGAGTGACCTCGACGCGTTCAAGCAGGTGCTGGACGGGGGCGACGCGGGGGAGCTCTTCCCGGTCGAGGACGCGGACGCGCTGGCCGCGGCGGCGCTGCGGCTGCTGGGGGACCCGGGCCGGCTGGAGGAGCTGCGCAAGGCGGCCTCCCGGCACGTGCGGCGGTTCGACTGGTCGACGGTCGGCGCGGACATCCTGGCGGTGTACGAGACGGTGACGGCCGGCACCGCGGCGGTGGTCGGGGAGGACGAGCGCGGCGGCCGGCGCGGCCGGTTCGGGCTGGCCCGGGACTGATCCGGGACTGATCCGGGAGGTCCGGGCCGCTCCGGCCGGGAATCGACGGTGGTCCCGCGCGGTTGGGGCTGCCGGACCAACCGATCATCGTGACCCCTGGAGGCACCGGATGCCGCAGATCTCCGTCGACTACTCCCCGAGCCTGGCCGGCGCCTTCGACCGCCGGGAGCTGGGCCTGGCCATCAACCGGCTCGTCGTGAAGACCATCGACGCCAGTCCCGGGGCGTGCAAGACGGTCTTCCGCGAGGTGCGGGAGTTCGTGGTCGGTGTCGACGAGGACGGGGCCGACGACGCCCAGGTGTACGTCGAGTTCCAGATCTTCCCGGGCCGCACCCCGGCGGCGAAGGCCGCGCTGAGCGACGCCGTGCTGGCGCTGCTGGCCGAGCGGATCGCGCCGGCGCCGGGCACCCGGCTGTTCACCGCCGTCAACGTCGCGGACATCGACCGGGACAGCTACCGCAACGCCACCGCCGGGGGCTGATGCCGGGCACGGGGTAGCGTAGCGCCCCGTGACTACCTGGATCTGGGCCGGCGTGGCCGTGGTGCTGTTCGGCATGTACCTGAGTTGGACGGCCGGCCGGCTGGACCGGCTGCACGCCCGGATCGACGCCGCGCGCGCGGCGCTGGACGCGCAGCTGGTCCGGCGGGCCTCGATGGCGATCGAGCTGGCCGCCTCCTCGCTGCTGGACCCGGCGGCCTCGCTGCTGTTGCTGGACGCCGCGCACGCGGCCCGGCAGGCCGACGACGAGCAGCGCGAGGTGGCGGAGAGTCAGCTCAGCATGGCGCTGCGCGCGGTGTTCGCCGAGCCGGAGCAGGTCGCCGCGCTGGTCGCCGAACCGGGCGGCGAGGAGGCGGTGAAGGAGCTGACGGCCGCGGTGCGCCGGGTGCCGATGGCGCGGCGGTTCCACAACGACGCGGTGCGCGCGGCCCGGGCGGTGCGCGAGCACCGGCTGGTGCGCTACTTCCGGCTGGCGGGCAAGGCACCGTTCCCGATGGCGTTCGAGATGGACGACGCCCCGCCGCTCGCGCTGACCCCGGAGGGCGCTCCGGCCTGAGCGTTCGCCTTCTCACAGGCCGAGTCCGGGGTGCCCGGATCCGGCCTGTTTGTCGTATCCCGTCGGCCGGGCTGGACTTGAAGGCGCATGGAGAGACCACTTTTTCCGCCTACCATAGGGCGATAGCACTGGTTCATCTTCGAGTGAGGTCTCACGTGTCCAGCACCCCCACCACCGCAGACCAGCCGCAGATCGGTACCGCCCGGGTCAAGCGCGGCATGGCCGAGCAGCTCAAGGGCGGTGTGATCATGGACGTGGTCAACGCCGAGCAGGCCAAGATCGCCGAGGACGCCGGCGCTGTCGCCGTCATGGCGCTGGAGCGCGTCCCCGCCGACATCCGCAAGGACGGCGGCGTGGCGCGCATGTCGGACCCGAACATGATCGAGGAGATCATCGCCGCGGTCTCGATCCCCGTCATGGCCAAGTCCCGGATCGGCCACTTCGTCGAGGCCCAGGTCCTGCAGTCGCTCGGCGTGGACTACATCGACGAGTCCGAGGTGCTGACCCCGGCCGACGAGGTCAACCACTCGGACAAGTGGGCGTTCACCACGCCGTTCGTCTGCGGCGCCACCAACCTGGGCGAGGCCCTGCGCCGGATCGCCGAGGGTGCGGCCATGATCCGCTCCAAGGGCGAGGCCGGCACCGGCAACGTCGTCGAGGCCGTTCGCCACCTGCGCCAGATCAAGAACGAGATCGCCCGCCTGCGCGGCTTCGACAACAACGAGCTGTTCGCCGCCGCCAAGGACCTGCGCGCTCCGTACGAGCTGGTCAAGGAGGTCGCCGAGCTCGGCAAGCTGCCGGTCGTGCTGTTCTCCGCCGGTGGTGTGGCCACCCCGGCCGACGCCGCGCTGATGCGCCAGCTCGGTGCCGAGGGCGTCTTCGTCGGCTCCGGCATCTTCAAGTC
This sequence comes from Kitasatospora sp. NPDC059327, assembly GCF_042752535.1. Classification (NCBI taxonomy): domain Bacteria; kingdom Bacillati; phylum Actinomycetota; class Actinomycetes; order Kitasatosporales; family Streptomycetaceae; genus Kitasatospora; species Kitasatospora sp. NPDC059327. The sequence goes on from NZ_JBHYYB010000053.1 coordinate 24,538, forward strand.
GGGCGACCCGGCCAAGCGTGCCGCCGCGATCGTGAAGGCCACCACCTTCTACGACGACCCGAAGATCATCGCGGACGCCTCGCGCAACCTGGGCGAGGCCATGGTCGGCATCAACTGCGACACCCTGCCCGAGAGCGAGCGCTACGCCAACCGCGGCTGGTAGTCGGCCCCGCGCCACGTACACACGACGTAACGATCGAAGAGGTTTGAGACCGTGAGCACTCCAGTCATCGGCGTCCTCGCCCTGCAGGGCGACGTCCGCGAGCACCTGGTCGCGCTGGCCGAGGCCGACGCGCTCGCCCGCCCGGTGCGCCGTGCCGAGGAGCTGGCCGAGGTCGACGCGCTGGTGATCCCCGGCGGGGAGTCCACCACCATGTCCAAGCTGGCGCTGCTGTTCGGCGTGATGGACCCGCTGCGCGCGCGGGTCGCGGCGGGCATGCCGGTCTACGGCACCTGCGCGGGCATGATCATGCTGGCCGACAAGATCCTGGACGGCCGTGAGGACCAGGAGACCGTGGGCGGCATCGACATGACCGTGCGTCGCAACGCCTTCGGCCGCCAGAACGAGTCCTTCGAGTCCGGTGTCGCCTTCCAGGGCCTGGACGACGCCCCGGTGCACGGCGTGTTCATCCGCGCCCCCTGGGTCGAGGCCGTCGGCGCGGGTGTCGAGGTGCTGGCCGAGCTGCCGGCCGCCGACGGTCCGGAGAGCCGTGTCGTGGCCGTCCGTCAGGGCAACCTGCTGGCGACCTCGTTCCACCCCGAGCTGACCGGCGACCACCGGGTGCACGGGTACTTCGTGCGGATGGTCGAGGAGCACCTGGTGGCCGCCGCGCGGTGACGCTTCGCCGCCGAACGCGGACCGTGTGGGCCCCACCGGTGCGCGGCACCGGTAAGATCCCTTCTGTTCATTTCCCTTTGGCGACGTAAAGGAGCTGGCGATGTCCGGCCACTCTAAGTGGGCTACCACCAAGCACAAGAAGGCCGTGATCGACGCCAAGCGCGGCAAGCTCTTCGCCAAGATGATCAAGAACATCGAGGTGGCGGCGCGCACCGGCGGCGGCGACCCGGCCGGCAACCCGACGCTCTACGACGCCATCCAGAAGGCGAAGAAGAGCTCGGTCCCGATCGACAACATCAACCGCGCCGTCAAGCGCGGTTCGGGTGCCGAGGCCGGCGGGGCCGACTACTCGACGATCATGTACGAGGGCTACGGCCCGAACGGTGTGGCCGTCCTCATCGAGTGCCTCACCGACAACCGCAACCGCGCCGCCTCCGACGTGCGCGTCGCGATGACCCGCAACGGCGGCTCGATGGCCGACCCGGGCTCGGTCTCGTACCTGTTCAACCGCAAGGGCGTCGTGATCGTCCCCAAGGCCGACGGGGTCGACGAGGACAAGCTGTTCGAGGTCGTCCTCGACCAGGAGCCCGAGGAGATCAACGACCTCGGCGAGTCCTTCGAGATCGTCTCCGAGGCCGCCAAGATGGTCGCCGTCCGGACCGCCCTGGTGGACGCCGGCATCGACTACGACTCGGCCGAGGCCAACTTCCTCCCGAGCATGCAGGTCGAGCTGGACGTCGAGGGCGCCCGCAAGATCCTGAAGCTGATCGACGCCCTGGAGGACAGCGACGACGTGCAGAACGTCTTCGCCAACTTCGACATCAGCGACGAGGTCGGTGCGCAGCTCGACGCCGAGTGATCGTACGCACCTCCCGGCCCGGTGGTCCCACGACCACCGGGCCGGTGTCGTCGGTGGGACTGTCCGACCCTGGCGGTAGCCTTCGCTGGTCGCCCCGGCGCGAGCCGGCGAGGGTGCCGGCGGTGGGCCGGAGCGACCGCGGGCGAACGACGCGTGACTGAGAGGCGGGGCCGTGGTGCGGGTACTGGGTGTGGACCCGGGGCTGACCAGGTGCGGGATCGGGGTGGTCGACGGCGCTCCGGGCCGCCCGCTGAAGATGGTCGGGGTCGGCGTGGTGCGCACACCCGCCGAGGCGGACATCGGGCCCCGGCTGCTGCTGGTCGAGCAGGGCATCGAGAGCTGGCTCGACGAGCACCGGCCCGACCTGGTCGCCGTCGAGCGGGTCTTCGCCCAGCACAACGTCCGCACCGTGATGGGCACCGCCCAGGCCAGCGCGGTCGCCATGCTCTGCGCCACCCGGCGCGGCATCCCCGTCACGCTGCACACCCCCAGCGAGGTCAAGGCCGCCGTGACCGGCTCCGGCCGGGCCGACAAGGCCCAGGTCACCGCGATGGTGCAGCGGCTGCTGCGGCTGGACGCCCCGCCCAAGCCGGCCGACGCCGCCGACGCGCTGGCGCTGGCCATCTGCCACATCTGGCGCGGCGGCGCGAGCGACCGGATCGCCGCGGCCCTCGCCAAGGCGGCGCCCGCGCCGGCGGCGGCCACCGGGGCCCCGACCGGCGCGCCCGCGGCCCGAGCCCCGTACTCCGCACGATCCCCCCGAGGAGCCGCCCGATGATCGCCTTCGTCCAAGGGCCGGTGGCCGCCGTCAGCGGCGGCACCGTCGTCGTCGAGGTCGGTGGGGTGGGCATGGCCGTCCAGTGCACCCCGGCGACCGCCGCGGGCCTGCGCCCGGGCGAGCCGGCCCGGCTCGCCACCTCCCTGGTGGTCCGGGAGGACTCGCTCACCCTGTACGGCTTCGCCGACGACGACGAGCGGGCCGTCTTCGAGATCCTCCAGGCCGCGCCCGGCGTCGGTCCGCGCCTCGCCCAGGCCATGCTCGGTGTGCACAGCCCGGACGAGCTGCGCGCCGCCGTGGCCGCCGGCAACGAGAGGGCGCTGATCGCCGTCCCCGGCATCGGCAAGGCGAAGGCCGCCAAGCTGCTGCTGGAGTACAAGGACAAGCTGGGCTCCCCGCACGGCGGCGTCCCGGCCCAGAAGCCGGTCGCCACGCGGCCGGCGCCCTGGAGCGAGCAGCTGCACACGGCACTGGTCGGCCTCGGCTACGCGCCGCGCGAGGCGGACGAGGCGGTCACCGCCGTCACCCCCGAGGCGGAGGCCCAGGCCGTCACCGATGTGGGCGCGCTGCTCAGGGCCGCGCTGCGCACCCTCAACCGGACCCGCTGACCCGCGCCCGCCGCCGGCCGGCCAGAGATCATCTGTCACCTTGTCGACATTGGAGCCCGCACCGATGAGCCCGTACGACTCCGACCCGGCCGACCGGCTGGTGACGGCCGCCGCCGACGGCGAGGACCAGGCGGTCGAGGCGGCGCTGCGCCCCAAGCAGCTGGACGAGTTCATCGGCCAGGAGCGGGTGCGCGAGCAGCTGTCCCTGGTGCTGCAGGCCGCCCGCCAGCGCGGCACCGCACCCGACCACGTCCTGCTGAGCGGCCCGCCCGGGCTCGGCAAGACCACCCTCTCCATGATCATCGCGGCTGAGCTGGGCGCGCCGATCCGGATCACCTCCGGCCCGGCCATCCAGCACGCGGGCGACCTGGCCGCGATCCTCTCCTCGCTGGCCGAGGGCGAGGTGCTCTTCCTGGACGAGATCCACCGGATGTCCCGGCCGGCGGAGGAGATGCTCTACATGGCGATGGAGGACTTCCGGGTCGACGTGATCGTCGGCAAGGGTCCGGGGGCCACCGCCATCCCGCTGGAGCTGCCGCCGTTCACCCTGGTCGGCGCCACCACCCGGGCCGGGCTGCTGCCACCGCCGCTGCGCGACCGGTTCGGCTTCACCGGGCACATGGAGTTCTACGCGCCCGCCGAGCTCCAGCGGGTGGTGCACCGCTCGGCCGCGCTGCTGGACGTCGAGATCGACCCGGCCGGCGCGGCCGAGATCGCCGGCCGCTCCCGGGGCACCCCGCGGATCGCCAACCGGCTGCTGCGCCGGGTCCGCGACTTCGCGCAGGTCCGGCACGACGGCGTGGTCACCCCGGAGATCGCCGCCCGGGCGCTGGACGTCTACGAGGTGGACGCCCGCGGGCTGGACCGGCTGGACCGCGCGGTGCTGGACGCGCTGCTGCGGCTGTTCGGCGGCGGTCCGGTCGGCTTGTCGACATTGGCGGTCGCGGTGGGTGAGGAGGCCGAGACGGTCGAGGAGGTCGCCGAGCCGTTCCTGGTCCGTGAGGGCCTGCTGGCCCGGACCCCGCGCGGCCGGATCGCCACCGCGGCGGCCTGGCAGCACCTCGGGCTGACCCCACCGGTCCAGACCAGTCGGGGCGCGGTGCCGGCCCAGTCGGAACTCTTCCGGGCGGACGAGGGCTGAACGGGTGACACCGGGACGATCGGGGCACCGGCACGCCCCGGCAGGTCCGCGCGGAGAAGCCGGGGGAGAAGTCCGGGGAATCTGTGCAGGCGCAGGCTCGCCACTTTCGGCGGCAGGATGCGATGCTTGGCGTTGTCCGATCAGTTCGGGGTCGCCTAGACTCCGCCGGACCGCCCCTCTCACCTGACGGGCCGACCATTACCACACAGGCCGCCGGCCGGCGGCCCGTAAAGGACCCTGGCTGCAGTGAACCTCATCATCCTTCTCCTCCCGATCATCGCGATCGTGCTCATGTTCCGGTCGCAGAAGAAGCGCCAGCAGCAGCAGCAGCACATGCAGACCGCGCTGGAGCCCGGGGCGGGAGTGCGCACCATCGGTGGCCTGTACGCCCAGGTGAAGGCGGTCAACGAGGAGACCGTCGAGCTGGAGATCGCGCCCGGCGTGGTCACCCACTTCACCAAGAGCGCGATCGCGGCGGTCCTGGACCCGCAGGAGTACGACGCGATCATCAACGGCCGCCCGGCCGAGGACGAGCTGTCCGAGTCGGAGGACGGCGAGGCCGACACCGACGCCGAGTCGGTCGAGGACAAGCCGCTGACGCTCACCAAGGACGGTGCCGACAAGGGCGACGTCGAGGGCGGGGCTCCCGCGAGCAAGTAGTACGGTCGGGCACTCGCCCGGCCGCGCGGCGCATGGCCGCGAGCCCACAGGATCTCAGGGCCGCAGATCCGCCACGCCCCCGTCCGCCACGAGCCGGACGGGGGTCCGGTAGGGGAGGTGGCATGGACAGGGAGAAACGAGCAAGGTGGCAACACCCAAGTCGCGCCCGCGCGACGGTTACCCGAGGCGGGCGCTGGCCCTCATCCTGGTGGTCACCGTCGGACTGGTCGCCCTCATGTTCGGGACGGGTCACACCAAGCCCCGCCTGGGTATCGACCTCGCCGGCGGTACCAGCATCACGCTGAGCGCGAAGTCGACCGACCCCAAGGCGATCAACAAGTCCAACATGGACATCGCCACCGGGATCATCGAGCAGCGGGTCAACGGGATGGGCGTCTCCGAGGCTGAGGTCCAGACCCAGGGCGACCGGAACATCATCGTCAACATCCCCAAGGGTGGCGACAAGCAGACGGCGGCCGAGCAGATCGGTACCACCGCGCAGCTGTACTTCCGCCCGGTCCTCGCCCTCGCCCCGAGCGGTGTCCAGGTCCCGTCGCCGACCGCGTCCCCCTCGGCGAGCGGCAGCGCCGCCCCGAGCGCGACCCCGTCCGCCACCGGCACGGCCGCCGCCACCGCGGGCGCGCCCAGCGCGAGCGCCGGCGCGACCAAGCAGGGCCGCGCCGTCGGCGAGGCCCTCGCCGCCGACGCCACCCCGACCCCGGGCGCCTCCGGCAGTGCCGCCGCGACCCCGCCGGCCACCGGAGCCCCGAGCGCCCCCGCGGCCACCGCGCCGAGTGACGCGGACCTCTCCGCGGCGATGACCTCGGGCACCGTGCCGCCGGAGCTGGCCGCCGAGTTCGCCGCCATCGACTGCTCGCAGACCGGGCAGCGCAAGAACCTGCAGAAGTCCGAGGAACAGCCGGCCGTCGCCTGCACCCAGAAGGACGAGCGCGGGATCTACTACAAGCTGGCCCTCGGCCCGGTCTCGGTGAAGGGCGCCGACGTCTCCAAGGCGCAGGCCACCATCGACACCCAGCAGGGCGGCGGCTGGCAGGTCCAGCTGCAGTTCAACGGCAAGGGCACCGAAGCCTTCACCGACATCACCACCAAGCTGGCCGCTCAGCAGGCCCCGAGCAACCAGTTCGCCATCGTGCTGGACGGCCAGGTCGTCTCCCACCCGTACGTCCGCGGCGCCATCCCCGGCGGCTCGGCCGTGATCTCCGGCGGCTTCACCCAGACCGAGGCGCAGAGTCTCGCCAACGTGCTGAGCTTCGGCGCCCTGCCGCTGGAGTTCACCACCGACGACGTCACCACCGTCTCGCCGCAGCTCGGCGGGGACCAGCTGAAGGCGGGCCTGATCGCCGGCCTGATCGGCATGATCCTGGTGGTGCTCTACTCGCTGGTCTACTACCGCGGCCTCGGCCTGGTCTCGATCGCGGGTCTGATCGTCTCGGCCATCCTGACCTACTCGATCATGAGCCTGCTCGGTGCGGGGATCGGCTTCGCGCTGAACCTGCCGGCCGTCTGCGGCGCGATCGTCGCGATCGGTATCACCGCCGACTCCTTCATCGTGTACTTCGAGCGCATCCGCGACGAGGTCCGCGAGGGTGCCCCGCTGCGCCCGGCGGTCCAGCGGGCCTGGCCGCGTGCCCGGCGCACCATCCTGGTGTCGGACTTCGTGTCCTTCCTCTGTGCCGCGGTGCTGTACCTGGTCTCGGTCGGCAAGGTGCAGGGCTTCGCGTTCACGCTGGGCCTGACCACCGCGCTCGACGTCGTGGTGATCTTCCTCTTCACCAAGCCGCTGATCACCCTGCTGGCCCGCCGGAAGTTCTTCTCCGAGGGTCACCCGTGGTCCGGTCTGGACCCGAAGCGCCTGGGCGCCCGCCCGCCGCTGCGCAGCAGCCGTCGCCGCAGCTCCTCCTCCTCTGCCGCCGTGAAGGAGGCCTGACACCGTGTCGCGCTTCTCCAATCTGGGTCACCGGCTCTACCAGGGCGAAATCAGCTTCGACTTCGTCGGTCGCCGCAAGCTCTGGTACAGCATCTCCGGCGTGATCGTGCTGGTCGCCGCCGTCGGCCTGGCCATGGGCCTGAAACTCGGCATCGAGTTCAAGGGCGGCTCGGTCTACACCGTCGCCAAGCCCGGGCTGACCGTCTCGCAGGCGCAGGACGCGGTGGACAAGATCGTCCACTCGCACCCGCTGGTGCAGGACGTCGACAACGGCAAGAAGATCCGCATCCAGGTCAGCTCGGAGGAGCAGGTCTCCTCCTCGGTCTTCACGGACAAGCTGTCCAAGGAGATCGGCGTGCCGGTCGCCGAGATCGACACCCAGGTGATCGGCCCCAGCTGGGGTGAGCAGATCTCCAACAAGGCCCTCACCGGCCTGATCATCTTCATGATCCTGGTGACGGTCTACCTGGCGATCGCCTTCGAGTGGCGGATGGCGGTGGCCGCCCTGGTCGCCCTCATCCACGACCTCCTGATCACCATCGGGGTCTACGCCCTGGTGGGCTTCGAGGTCACCCCCGGTACGGTGATCGGCTTCCTGACCATCCTCGGGTACTCGCTCTACGACACGGTCGTCGTCTTCGACACCGTGAAGGAGAACGCCAAGGGGCTCACCAAGCAGAACAAGATCACCTACAGCGAGGCGGCCAACGCGGGCCTCAACCAGACCCTGGTCCGCTCGCTCAACACCACGGTGGTCGCCCTGCTCCCGGTGGCGGCGCTGCTGTTCATCGGCGGCGGCCTGCTGGGCGCCGGCACGCTGAACGACATCTCGCTCGCCCTGTTCATCGGCCTCGCCGCCGGTGCCTACTCCTCGATCTGCGTCGCCACCCCGCTGCTGGCGCAGCTCAAGGAGGAGCAGCCGGAGATGAAGGCGCTGGCCAAGCGGGTCGCGCAGCGGCGGGCCGCGGAGGCCAAGGCCGCCGCGGCGGCGGCCGAGGCTCCGGAGGGCGAGGAGATCGCCGACGGCGACCTGCCGGCGGGTATGGTCGGTCAGCGCGGCCGGGCGGCCGGCACCTCGCGTGCCAAGGGCCGTCCGTCCACCAAGCGCTGACGCCCGACCGACCGTAAGGACTCTTCGTGACCACCGCCGACACCGCACTGGCCGAGCTGCTGAACAGCAGGATCCGGGACGTCCCGGACTACCCGAAGCCGGGTGTGCTGTTCAAGGACATCGCGCCGCTGCTCGCCGACGCCGAGGCCTTCGCGGCCCTCACCACGGCGCTGGCGGAGCGGGCCGCGACCCTCGGTGCGACCAAGGTGGTGGGCCTGGAGGCGCGCGGCTTCGTGCTGGCGGCCCCGGCGGCCTTCGCGGCCGGGCTCGGCTTCGTGCCGATCCGCAAGGCGGGAAAGCTGCCCGGCGAGGTGTTCCGGCGCTCGTACGAGCTGGAGTACGGCTCGGCGACGCTGGAGGTGCAGTGCGACGCCTTCGCGCCCGGTGAGCGGGTACTGGTGGTGGACGACGTGCTGGCCACCGGCGGGACGATCGGTGCCTCGCTGGACCTGGTCAAGGAGGCCGGCGCCGAGCTGGCGGGCGTCGTGGTCCTGATGGAGCTGGGCTTCCTGGACGGCCGGGAGCGGTTGGCCGGCCACCTGGGCGGCGCGCCACTGGAAACGCTGGTCACGGTCTGAGCGAACGGCCCGGAGGGGCCGGTCGGAGGAACCAGGCGAGGGCGGCGGTCGGATCATCCGACCGCCGCCCTCCGCGTGTCCGGGACCGGGCGGCTGAACACGGGGGCGCCGGGCTCGGTACCATGAAGGTTCATCCCCTCCCGGTTGTGCGTGATGGTGCGAGCCGCACGAGGGGCCGGCCCGGTGCCCCGAGGAGTGTCCTTGCCCGACGAGGTTGTGCCCACGGCCGAAGCGGCCGCCCCCGAAAGCCGTCCCACGCCCTCGGGGGCCACCCCGGCACGCCCGGCGCCGACCTCCTCGCGCCCGGTGGCTCCCGCGAGCCGCCCGTCCTCCTCCGGGGGCATGCGCGCCCGGCTGGCCCGCCTCGGCGGCCAGCGCTCCAGCGTGCTCAACCCGGTGCTGGAGCCGCTGTTCCGCTCGATCCGGGCCAACGACCCCAAGGCCGACCCGGCCCTGCTGCGGGACATCGAGAAGGCGTACGCCGTCGCGGAGAAGTGGCACCGCGGGCAGAAGCGCAAGAGCGGCGACCCGTACATCACCCACCCGCTCGCGGTGGCGACCATCCTGGCCGAGCTGGGCATGGACGCCGCCACCCTGATGGCCGGGCTGCTGCACGACACCGTCGAGGACACCGACTACGGCCTGGAGACCCTGCGCAAGGACTTCGGCGACTCGGTGGCGCTGCTGGTCGACGGCGTCACCAAGCTGGACCGGGTGAAGTTCGGCGAGGCCGCGCAGGCCGAGACCGTCCGCAAGATGGTCGTCGCGATGGCCAAGGACCCGCGGGTCCTGGTGATCAAGCTGGCCGACCGCCTGCACAACATGCGCACCATGCGCTACCTCAAGCGGGAGAAGCAGGAGAAGAAGGCCCGCGAGACGCTGGAGATCTACGCCCCGCTGGCGCACCGGCTGGGCATGAACACCATCAAGTGGGAGCTGGAGGACCTCGCCTTCGCGATCCTCTACCCCAAGATGTACGACGAGATCGTGCGGCTGGTCGCCGAGCGCGCCCCCAAGCGGGACGAGTACCTGGCGACCGTGATCGACCAGGTCCAGGGCGACCTGCGTGGCGCCCGGATCACCGCCTCGGTCACCGGCCGGCCGAAGCACTACTACTCGGTCTACCAGAAGATGATCGTCCGGGGCCGGGACTTCGCCGAGATCTACGACCTGGTGGGCATCCGGGTCCTGGTCGACACCGTCCGCGACTGCTACGCGGCGCTGGGCACCATCCACGCGCGGTGGAACCCGGTGCCGGGGCGGTTCAAGGACTACATCGCGATGCCCAAGTTCAACATGTACCAGTCGCTGCACACCACGGTGATCGGTCCCGGGGGTAAGCCCGTCGAGCTGCAGATCCGCACCTTCGACATGCACCGCCGGGCCGAGTACGGCATCGCCGCGCACTGGAAGTACAAGCAGCGCGCGGTGGCCGGCGCCTCCAAGGTCCGCACCGACACCCCGACCCAGACCCGCAAGGACGACAAGGCCGGCGCCGTCAACGAGATGGCCTGGCTGCGGCAGCTGCTGGACTGGCAGAAGGAGACCGAGGACCCGAGCGAGTTCCTGGAGTCGCTGCGTTTCGACCTCTCCAACAACGAGGTCTTCGTCTTCACGCCCAAGGGCGACGTGATAGCGCTGCCGGCCGGGGCCACCCCGGTGGACTTCGCCTTCGCCGTCCACACCGAGGTCGGGTACCGCTGCATAGGGGCGCGGGTCAACGGGCGGCTGGTGCCGCTGGAGTCGACCCTGGAGAACGGCGACAGCGTCGAGGTCTTCACCTCCAAGGCGGAGAACGCCGGGCCGTCCCGCGACTGGCTCGGCTTCGTCAAGTCCCCGCGCGCCCGCAACAAGATCCGCGCCTGGTTCTCCAAGGAGCGCCGCGAGGAGGCGATCGAGCACGGCAAGGAGGCCATCGCCCGGGCGATGCGCAAGCAGGGCCTGCCGATCCAGCGGATCCTCACCGGCGACTCGCTGGTCACCCTGGCCCACGAGATGCGCTACCCGGACATCTCCTCGCTGTACGCGGCGATCGGCGAGGGCCATGTCGCCGCGCAGAACATCGTGCAGAAGCTGGTGCAGGCGCTCGGCGGCGAGGAGGGTGCCACCGAGGACCTGGCCGAGACCGCCACGCCGACCCACGACACCCGTCGGGCGGTGCGCCGCCGGGCCAAGGGCGACCCGGGCGTCATCGTCAAGGGCGTCGAGGACGTCTGGGTCAAGCTGTCGCGGTGCTGCACCCCGGTGCCGGGCGACCCGATCGTCGGCTTCGTCACCCGTGGCAACGGCGTCTCGGTGCACCGCGCCGACTGCGTCAACGTGGAGGCGCTCAGCCAGCAGCCCGAGCGGATGATCGAGGTCGAGTGGGCGGCCACCCAGTCCTCCGTCTTCCTGGTGGCCATCCAGGTCGAGGCGCTGGACCGGTCCCGGCTGCTCTCGGACGTCACCCGGGTGCTCTCGGACCAGCACGTCAACATCCTGTCGGCGGCGGTGCAGACCTCGCGCGACCGGGTGGCGATGAGCCGCTTCACCTTCGAGATGGGCGACCCCAAGCACCTCGGCCACGTCCTGAAGGCCGTCCGCGGCGTGGAGGGCGTCTACGACGTCTACCGGGTCACCTCGGCCCGCAAGTAGCGCGAACACCGACGGGGCGCGGGGGACACCCCGCGCCCCGTCACCCGTGTCAGGTGTACTGAACGGGGCTGTACGAGTAGTTGACGACCGACCCGTTGACGGTCACGACGATGAACGACTGGTACCAGCGGCCGGACTGCTTGGCGGCGCTGAGGTTGATCAGGTGAGTGTTCGAGCACGTGCCGTTGTTCGAGACGACGTCACCGTTGTTGGAGGTCAGCGTGATGCGGACATTACAGTCGCTGCCCTGCCAGCCGGTGCTCTTGAGATAGGTGTCGGAGTAGACCCGACCGGATCCGGTGCTCACACAGACGTCGTACCGGAACCCGTTCTGCTCGGATCCCGCCGCGCACCCGCCGCCCGTGTCCGACACCGAGGTGGCAGCGGCACCGGCCGGCGTCGCGAAGCCCGCGGTGGCGAGCACCCCGGCGCCCAGCACGAGCGTGGCCTTGCCCAGGCCTCGGCGCAGGACTGTGGTTTTCGACATGATTCCCCTCCCTGAGTGCCCCGCTCGATAGGTGAGCGGGGGTGCCGGTGTTTGTTGCCGGCGAGTTTCACGCTAGAAGAGGCGCGTGGGGTTCACCAGTGGACCGGAAGGGAATCGGTCAGTGTGCGATTTGAGCACCGAGCGGCTTTTGGCGCGTGATGCACTGGTGCATTCGGCGTGAATCGGTGGATCACATTGCCAGTCCATGATCTTTATACGTACCAGCAGGGAAATGATTGGCCGGAACGCCTGCGCCGGGCCATCGGCGCAGGCGCCAGCGCCCCGGAACGGCCGAAGGGCCCCGGGGTCTCCCGGGGCCCTTCGGCGTGTCGTTCCTCGGCGGATCAGCCGCTGAACTCCTCCTGGCTGCGCTGCGCCTGCTCCAGCAGGGTCTGCACACCGGCCAGCTCGGACTCCAGCTTGGCGGTCCGGCTCGCGTTACCGGCGGCGCGGGCCTTGTCCAGGTCGGCCTGGATCTTCTCGGCCTTGGCCTCGAAGAGGCCGACCATGCCGGCGGCGCGGGCCTTGGCCTCCGGGTTCGAGCGCTTCCACTCGCTGTCCTCGGCCTCGCGGATCGCCCGCTCGACGGTGCCGAGCCGGGCGTCCAGCTTCGGACGGGCGTCGCGCGGCACGTGCCCGATCGCCTCCCAGCGCTCGTTGATGTCGCGCAGCGCGGCCTTGGCGGCCTTCAGGTCGGTGATCGGCAGGATCGTCTCGGCCTCGGCCGCCAGCGCCTCCTTCAGCTTCTGGTTGCCGACCTGCTCGGCGTCGCGCTCGCTGAACACCGCGGACCGGGCCTGGAAGAAGACGTCCTGGGCGCCGCGGAACCGCGCCCACAGCTCGTCCTCGATGTCGCGCTGGGCGCGCCCGGCGGCCTTCCAGCGTGCCATCAGGTCGCGGTAGCTGGCCGCGGTCTCGCCCCACTCGGTGGACGAGGAGAGCGCCTCGGCCTCGGTGACCAGCCGCTCCTTGGTGGCCCGGGCCTGGTCGCGCTCGGCGTCCAGGGTCGCGAAGTGCGCCTTGCGGTGCTTCGAGAAGACCGAGCGGGCGTGCGAGAACCGGTGCCACAGCTCGTCGTCGCTCTTGCGGTCCAGCCGGGGCAGGCCCTTCCAGGTGTCCACCAGCGCGCGCAGCCGGTCCCCGGCCTCCCGCCACTGGGTGGACTCGGCGAGCCGCTCGGCCTCCGCGACCAGCTCCTCCTTGGCCGTGCGGGTCTCGTCCTGCGCCTTGGCGCGGGCCGCCTTGCGCTCCTCGCGGCGGCTCTCGATCTCACCGGTCAGCGCGTCCAACCGCTTGGCCAGCGCGTCCAGGTCGCCGACCGCGTGTCCCTCGGTCACCTGGGCGCGCAGGTGGTCCAGCGCGGTCTGGGCGTCCTTGGCGGCCAGGTCGGTGGTGCGCACCCGCTTCTCCAGCAGGCCGATCTCCACCTCGATGCCCTGGTACTTGCGCTCGAAGTAGGCGAGGGCCTCCTCGGGCGAGCCGGCCTGCCAGGAACCCACGACACGTTCGCCGTCGGCGGTCCTGACGTAGACCGTGCCCTGCTCGTCGACACGGCCCCACGGGTCGCTGCTCATAGCGCGTCCTCCACATGACGTCGCGCCCGCGCCGGGGCGGTACGCGTACGTCGTCCACAGTTGATGTGCGGCGGACCGATGGGTCCGCCGTCCCGTCCGCCGTGCTTTTGCTGCCGAGGGTGACGGCCGGCGGGTCTGGGCACCCTACACAACGCCAACATAGGCGACCAGGCCCGGTGCTGTCCGCATCCGGGGCCGGGCGATTTCGGGCCGGGACCGCGCCGGTGCGCCGCGCGGGCGGGCGCGGCGCGGTCCCGGTACGGGTCAACCCTTCGCGGCGGTCACCGAGTTGAGGGTGACGTCGGCCATCGGGTGGCCGTCGGTGCCACCCTCCAGGGTGCCCGCGGCGGCGATCTTCTGCAGCACGTCCAGGCCGCCGGTGATCTTGCCGAACGGGGTGTAGTTCGGGCCGAGCTGGGTGTCCTTGTAGACCAGGAAGAACTGGCTGCCGTTGGTCCCCGGACCGGAGTTGGCCATCGCCAGGGTGCCCGCCGGGTACGTCGCGCCGGTCAGGTTCTCGTCGGCGAACTTGTAGCCGGGACCGCCGGTGCCGCCCGGGTTGGTCGCGCTGGCGGTCGGGTCGCCGCACTGCAGCACGTAGATGCCGCCGGTGGTCAACCGGTGGCACTTGGTGTGGTCGAAGAACTGCTGACCGGCCAGGAAGGTGAAGGAGTTCACCGTGTGCGGCGCCTTGGCCGCGTCCAGCGAGAGCGTCACCTTGCCGCAGTTGGTGTCCAGCGTCGCCGTGTAGGCGCCGGCGGCGTCGACGTTCATGGCCGGCTCGGCCGGCCACTGCTTGCCGTTCGGCGTGCCCGGCGCCGGGTCGGCGCAGCCCTCGACCGGCTTGCGGGTCGGGGTGGTGGGCTCGTCGGTGGCGGTGGGCGCGGCCTGCGCCGAGGACGAGCTGTCCTTCTTGTCGTCCGAGTCGAAGGCACCCGTGCCCACCAGGGCACCGCCGCCCGCCAGCACGACCACGGCGAGCGCGCTGCCGAGGATCGTGTTGCGACGCCGGCGCGCGGTGTGCATCTCGGCCCGGCGCTGCGCCTGGCGCTCGTACTTCTCGCGGGCGAGCTGCCGCCGCCGCTGTTCGCTGCTGACCACCGGCCGTGTCTCCTACATGGGTGCTGTCGACCCCTGCCGTCCAGGGGCGGACGGCGGGGGAGTCTGTACGCGGATGCTGAAGCGGATCATCGCATCCATCGGCGGCCAAGTGTAGGGACCGCGACCGTAAGAACGCGGTGAACCTGTCAGGACGAAGTGAACCTGTCACCCCTATCTGGTTCGCAACCGGACCCGGACCGCCGGTAGGCTTCCGTTACATCACCTCGTGTAGCCGCATCCCGCAGCCGCCACGGCCGACCCGAATCACGAAGGACGCGCGTTGTTCATCGCCGGATTCCCCGCTGGAGCCTGGGGCACCAACTGCTACCTGGTCGCACCGGCGGCCGGCGAGGAGTGCGTCATCGTGGACCCGGGGCACCAGGCCGCCCGCGGCGTGGAGGAGCTGGTCCGCGAGCACCGGCTCAAGCCGGTCGCGGTCGTCCTCACCCACGGCCACATCGACCACGTCGCGTCCGTGGTCCCGGTCTGCGGCGCGCGCGGCGTCCCGGCCTGGATCCACCCCGAGGACCGCTACATGATGGCCGACCCGGAGAAGGCGCTCGGCCGCTCGCTCGGCACCCAGCTGATGGGCGAGCTCACCGTCGGCGAGCCCGACGACGTGCGCGAGCTCACCGACGGCAGCGTGCTGGAGCTGGCCGGTCTGAAGCTCACCGTCGACCACGCGCCCGGCCATACCAAGGGGTCGGTGACGTTCCGGACGCCCGGCGCGGAGGAGCTCCCTCCGGTGCTCTTCTCGGGTGACCTGCTCTTCGCCGGCTCCGTCGGGCGTACCGACCTCCCGGGTGGAGACAGCGAGGCGATCCTGCGGTCGCTGGCCCGGGTGTGCCTGCCCCTCGACGACGCGACCGTGGTCCTCTCCGGCCACGGCGGACAGACCACCATCGGCCGCGAGCGCGCCACCAACCCCTACCTCCGACAAGCGGCGCGGAGCTCCGGCTCCGTCGAGGACACAGCCTTCCCGCGACGAGGAATGTGACGGAAGAGAAGTTGAGCACCTTCACCGCCCCCAAGGGCACCTACGACCTGCTGCCCCCCAGCTCCGCGACCTTCCTGGCGATCCGCGAGCGGATCGCCGCGCCGGCCCGCCGCGCCGGCTACGGCTACATCGAGACCCCGGTCTTCGAGGACGTGAAGCTCTTCTCCCGCGGTGTCGGCGAGTCCACCGACATCGTCAGCAAGGAGATGTACAGCCTCACCACCAAGGGCGGCGACGAGCTCGCGCTGCGCCCCGAGGGCACCGCCTCGGTACTGCGCGCCGCGCTCCAGGCCAACCTGCACAAGCAGGGCAACCTGCCGGTCAAGCTCTGGTACTCCGGCTCCTACTACCGCTACGAGCGGGCGCAGAAGGGCCGTTACCGCCAGTTCTCGCAGGTCGGTGCCGAGGCGATCGGCGCCGAGGACCCGGCGCTGGACGCCGAGCTGATCATCCTGGCCGACGACGCCTTCCGCTCGCTCGGCCTGCGCGACTACTCGCTGCTGCTCAACAGCCTCGGCGACAAGCAGTGCCGCCCGGTCTACCGGGCCGCGCTGGTCGAGTTCCTGGCCGGCCTCGACCTGGACGAGGACACCCGCCGCCGGGCCGAGATCAACCCGCTGCGCGTGCTGGACGACAAGCGCGAGTCGGTGCAGGCCCAGCTCGGCGGCGCGCCGATGCTGCGGGACTTCCTCTGCGAGGAGTGCAAGGCCTACGACGAGAAGGTCCGCGAGCTGCTGACCGCCAACGGCGTGGCCTTCACCGACGACCCCAAGCTGGTCCGCGGGCTGGACTACTACACCCGCACCACCTTCGAGTTCGTGCACAACGGCCTCGGCGCGCAGTCGGCGATCGGTGGCGGCGGCCGCTACGACGGGCTCTCCGAGATGATCGGCGGCCCCGTGCTGCCGTCCGTCGGCTGGGCCCTCGGGGTGGACCGCAGCTACCTGGCGATGGAGGCCGAGGGCGTCGTCCTCGACCTGCCGGCCGCCACCTCCGTCTACGCCGTCGCGCTCAGCGACGAAGCCAAGAACGTCCTGTTCGCCAAGGTGGTCGAGCTGCGCCGCGCGGGCGTCGCCACCGACCTCGCCTTCGGCGTCAAGGGCATCAAGAACGCGATGAAGTCCGCGGACCGTTCCGGCGCCCGCTTCGCCGTGCTCGCCGGTGACCGGGACCTCGCCGACGGCGTCGTCCAGCTCAAGGACATGACCACCGGCGAGCAGAACCCCGTCGCCCTCGACGCTCTCGTCACCACCCTGAAGGAGAAGCAGCTGTGATCCGCACGCACGACGCGGGCACGCTCCGCCCGGAGCACGCAGGCACCACCGTCACCCTGGCCGGCTGGGTCGCCCGCCGCCGAGACCACGGCGGCGTGGCCTTCATCGACCTGCGGGACGCCTCCGGCACCGTGCAGATCGTGGTCCGTGACCTCGACTCGGTGCACGGCCTGCGCGCCGAGTACTGCGTCAAGGTCGTCGGCGACGTCCGGGTGCGGCCCGAGGGCAACGAGAACCCGGACATCCCGACCGGCGCCGTCGAGGTCGTGGTCAGCGAGATCGAGGTGCTCTCCGAGGCCGCCCCGCTGCCCTTCCCGGTCGCCGAGTACGAGCCCGGTACGGTCAACGAGGAGGTCCGCCTCCGTTACCGCTACCTGGACCTGCGCCGCGAGGGTCCGGCCAAGGGCCTGCGCCTGCGCTCCAAGGTCAACAACATCATCCGCCGGGTGATGGAGGAGAACGACTACCTCGACATCGAGACGCCGTACCTCACCCGCTCCACCCCCGAGGGCGCCCGCGACTTCCTCGTCCCGGTCCGTCTGCAGCCCGGCCACTGGTACGCGCTGCCGCAGTCGCCCCAGCTGTTCAAGCAGCTGCTGATGGTGGCCGGCATGGAGCGGTACTACCAGATCGCGCGCTGCTTCCGCGACGAGGACTTCCGCGCCGACCGCCAGCCGGAGTTCACCCAGCTGGACATCGAGGCCTCCTTCGTCGACCAGGAGGACATCCTGGCCCTCGGCGAGAAGATCATCGGCTCGATCTGGCGCGACGTGCACGGGTACGAGATCCCGGCCCCGCTGCCCCGGATGACCTACGCGGACGCGATGGGCCGCTACGGCTCGGACAAGCCCGACGTCCGCTTCGGCCAGGAACTCACCAACCTGACCGAGTACTTCGCGGGCACCTCGTTCCGGGTCTTCCAGGCCCCGTACGTCGGCGCCGTGGTCATGCCCGGCGGTGCCTCGCAGCCGCGCAAGCAGCTCGACGCCTGGCAGGACTGGGCCAAGGCGCGCGGCGCCAAGGGCCTCGCCTACGTCCTCATCGACGCCGAGACCGGCGAGCTGCGCGGCCCCGTCGCCAAGAACCTCTCCGAGGAGCACCTGGCCGGCCTGGCCGCCGCCGCGGGCGCCAAGAACGGCGACGCGATCTTCTTCGCGGCCGGCAAGGAGCGCCCCTCGCAGGAGCTGCTCGGCGCCGCCCGTCTGGAGATCGGCCGCCGCTGCGAGCTGATCGACGCGTCCCAGTGGGCCTTCCTCTGGGTCGTCGACTTCCCGATGTTCGAGCCGATCGAGGACGACAAGGGCGAGTTCCAGGGCTGGCACGCGGTGCACCACCCGTTCACCGCCCCGACCGCCGAGTCGCTCGCCACCTTCGACACCGACCCGGGTTCGGCGCTCTCCAACGCCTACGACCTCGTCCTCAACGGGTCGGAGCTGGGCGGCGGTTCGATCCGTATCCACCAGCGGGACGTGCAGAAGCGGGCGTTCGACGCGATCGGCCTCTCCGAGGAGGAGGCGGCCTCGCAGTTCGGCTTCCTGCTGGACGCCTTCAACTACGGCCCGCCGCCGCACGGTGGCGTCGCCTTCGGCCTCGACCGGATCGTCACCCTGCTCGGCGGGTACGACACCATCCGGGACGTCATCGCGTTCCCGAAGACGTCCACCGGCGGTGACCCGCTGACCGGTGCGCCGACCCCGATCACCCCGGCGCAGCGTCGCGAGGCCGGCGTCGACGCCCAGCCCAAGGTCCGCGAGGACGCCAAGGCCGCCGAGGCCAAGTCCGAGGCCCAGCCCAAGGCCTGACGCTCGATCGGCTAACCTTTCACGGCCCCGGACGGCATACCCGCCGTCCGGGGCCGGTCCACAACGGTGTGCGACGCAGAGAGGCTTCCCCCATGAAGGTCACCACCAGAATCGAGTGTCCCGAGGACGCGCCCGCCACCAGACGGGTCCACATGGCCGCCTTCCCCGGCCCCGACGAGGCCGACCTGGTGGACGCGTTGCGCCGCGACCCCGCCTGGCTGCCCGGGCTGTCCCTGGTCGCGGTGGACGAGACCGGGCTGGTGATCGGCCACGCGCTGCTCACCCGGCTGCGGGTCGGCGACGGCCCTGGCCTGGCGCTCGCGCCCGTCGCGGTCGCCCCGGAGTGGCAGCGCAAGGGTGTCGGCGAACTGGTCGTCAAGGCCGCGCTGACGGCGGCGGAGGAGGCGGGCGAGAAGCTCGTCGTCGTCCTGGGCGATCCGGACTACTACGGCAGGTTCGGTTTCACCCCGGCCGAGCAGCACGAGGTCACCGGCCCGTTCGAGGTGCCGGCGGCCTACTTCCAGGCGCTCGCCCTTCCGGCGTACGACGGCGGCCCGCGCGGCCTCTGCCGCTACCCGGAGCCCTTCGAGGCGGTCTAGCCCGAGCGGACCGGGGCCGCCGGGCCGGCCGAGAACCCGACCGTCGCCCGGCAGCTGCGCACGAAAGCGGTCATGGCGGGCGTCAGTTGCCGGTCCTTCGGCCAGTACAGCCCGACCTGGCTCGGGCTCAGCCCCCGCACCGGCCGGTACGCGACATCCTCCCGCGCCGCCAGCCTGCTCATCGCCTCCGGGGCGAAACCGACGCCCTGGCCGCACACCACCGCGGCCAGCCACTCGTCGGAGTTGTGTGCCACCGCGCCGATCCGCACCGGCCGCCCGCCCCGCTCCCGGAGCGCCAACCAGTAGTCGCGCCACTGTCCGGCCTCCTGCGGGAGCGCCACGAAGGGCTCGTCCAGCAGCTCGGCGAACTCGATCACCTCGTGGCCGGCCAGTCGGTGCCCGGCCGGCAGCGCCGCGCACCGCGGCTCCTCGCCCAGCACCGCGACGTTGTACTGCTCGGAGATCGACGGTGGCGCATGCCAGAGCGTCAGGTCGATCTCCCCGGAGGCCAGGCCCGAGGTCGGGTCGAACCAGTTGTTCTGCCGCAGTTCGACCTGCCAGCCGGGCATCCGCCGGGTGAAGTCCGTCACCGTCCGACGGGTCATCAGGTTGATGATGCCGCCCTCGAAGCCAACCCGCAGCGTCGAGCCCTGCTCGGCCGCCGCCGCCCGGGTGGCGCGCAGCGCGTCGTCCCAGCCGGCCAGCATCGTGCCGGTCCGCTCGGCCAGGGCCCGGCCGGCGTGGGTGGGCGCCATGCCCCGCCGCGAGCGCTCGAACAGTTCCACCCCGAGCAGGGTCTCCAGCTGGCGGATCTGTTTGGTGAGGGTCGGCTGCGAGAGGAACAACCGGGCCGCCGCGGCCGTCAGCTGGCCCTCCTCGCAGACCGCGGCGAAACTGCGCAGCAGTCGGGTGTCCACATCCATGCCCCAAGGTTATGGAACGGGATATTGGACCGGCCCGGCAGGTCTGGGCCAAGGTGAACCGTTCGGCCCGCGCGGCCGTGCCACGGGGGAGCCCGGCAGCGGCGGTTCAGGGGGCCGCCGCTGCCGGACCGGCCGCGACGACCTGCGCCGGACCCGGGTTGCGCCTACGGTGAGGGTTCATCAGCCCTGGCCGAACGGAGGCACCCAGGTGGCAGCCAAGTCCGAGCACGTTCCCGGCAGCGGGCCCGAGCACCGGCAGGAGCGGCTGGCGAAGAAGCCGTACGAGCGGGAGCTGTTGCGGCTCCAGAACGAGCTGGTGAAGCTCCAGGAGTGGGTGCGGGCCGAGGGCGCCCGGCTGGTCGTCGTCTTCGAGGGGCGCGACGCGGCCGGCAAGGGCGGCGCGATCAAGCGGGTGACGGAGTTCCTGAACCCGCGCATCGCCCGGGTGGCGGCGCTGCCCACCCCCACCGAGCGCCAGCGCACCCAGTGGTACTTCCAGCGCTACGTCGAGCACCTGCCGGCCGCCGGGGAGATCGTGCTCTTCGACCGCAGCTGGTACAACCGGGCCGGCGTCGAGAAGGTGATGGGCTTCTGCACGCCCGAGGAGTACCGGCAGTTCCTGCACCAGTGCCCGACCTTCGAGCGGATGCTGACCGAGGCGGGCATCCTGCTGCGCAAGTACTGGTTCTCGGTGAGCGACACCGAGCAGGAGCGGCGGTTCCGGGCCCGGCTGGAGGACCCGATGCGCCGCTGGAAGCTCTCCCCGATGGACATCGAGTCGATCAGCCGCTGGGAGGACTACTCGCGGGCCAAGGACGAGATGTTCGTCCACACCGACATCCCGGACTCGCCGTGGAACGTCGTGGAGAGCGACGACAAGCGCCGGGCGCGGATCAACATGATCGCCCACCTGCTCTCCACCCTCCCGTACCACGAGGTGGCCCCGCAGACCGTCGAGCTGCCGCCCCGGCCGCGCTCGCGCGGCTACCAGCGGCCGCCACGCGACCTGCAGAGCTACGTACCGGACCACGCGGCGGGGATCGGGTAGTGCCGCTCCGAACGGCCCGGCGGCGTCGCCGGGCCGTTCGCGGCGCGTGCGACGGGAGGAGCCCACGAGAGCGCGGGTGCCCGCCGCGGCGCCCGCCGTCCTGCCGGACCTGCCCGGGCGGTCCTGGGTTCCGGGGCTGTCGGTCGGCTCGCATAGGCTTCCGGTGTGGACGAACCGGACCTCTTCACCGCCGCCGCCGAGGAACGCCAGGCCAAGGAGCCCGGCCGGGCACCGCTCGCCGTACGGATGCGCCCGCGCACCCTGGACGAGGTCGCCGGGCAGCGGCAGCTGCTGAAGGACGGCTCGCCGCTGCGCCGGCTCGTCTCGGGCTCGCGCGGCCCGGCGGCGACCAGTTCGGTCATCCTCTGGGGCCCGCCGGGCACCGGCAAGACCACCCTGGCGCACGTGATCAGCCAGGCCGTCGAGGGCCGCTTCGTCGAGCTGTCCGCGATCACCGCGGGCGTCAAGGAGGTCCGCGCGGTCATCGACGGGGCCCGCCGGGCGGTCGGGATGAACGGCCGGGAGACGGTGCTCTTCCTGGACGAGATCCACCGCTTCTCCAAGGCCCAGCAGGACTCGCTGCTGCCCGCCGTGGAGAACCGCTGGGTCACCCTGATCGCCGCGACCACCGAGAACCCGTACTTCTCGGTGATCTCCCCGCTGCTGTCGCGCTCGCTGCTCCTCACGCTGGAGTCGCTGACCGACGAGGACGTCCGTGCCCTGCTGCACCGCGCGGTGGCCGACGAGCGCGGTCTGGCGGGCGCGCTGGAGCTCACCGCGGAGGCGGAGGACCACCTGGTCCGGCTGGCCGGCGGGGACGCCCGGCGGGCGCTCACCACGTTGGAGGCGGCGGCCGGTGCGGCGCTGGAGAAGGGTGAGCCGAGCATCACGCTGGCCACCACCGAGACGGCCGTCAACCAGGCCGCGGTGCGCTACGACAAGGACGGCGACCAGCACTACGACGTGGCCAGCGCGCTGATCAAGTCGATCCGCGGCAGTGACGTGGACGCCACCCTGCACTACCTGGCCCGGATGATCGAGGCGGGGGAGGACCCCAGGTTCATCGCCCGACGGCTGATGATCTCCGCCAGCGAGGACGTCGGCCTGGCCGATCCGACGGCGCTGGCCACGGCGGTCGCAGCGGCCCAGGCGGTGGCGCTGATCGGCTTCCCGGAGGCGCGGATCATCCTCTCCCAGGCGGCGATCGCGCTGGCGCTGGCGCCCAAGTCCAACGCCGCCTACCTGGCCATCGACGCGGCACTGGCGGACGTCCGGCAGGGTCTGGCGGGCGCCGTGCCGCCGCACCTGCGGGACGCGCACTACGGCGGCGCGGGCAAGCTCGGGCACGGTCAGGGCTACCAGTACCCGCACGATCTGCCGGAGGGCATCGCGGCGCAGCAGTACGCACCGGACGCCGTGCACGGCAAGGCGTACTACCGGCCGACCCGGCACGGCGGGGAGGCCCGGTACGCGGACATCGTGGAATGGACCAGGGGCCGGCTCCGGGGCGAATGACCGGCCGGGCGGCCCGGCGGGCGCCGCGGGAGGACCGGGGGAGATCGGCGGGTATACTCGTGCGGAGTGCCGTGTCCCGGGCGCGGCGGCAGGGGAGACCCTGACCGACCGGCCGCACCAGCGGGGCAATGGCCGCGGTCTCCTTCGGGAGGCCCCAGGAGCGTCGCGCACCGTTTCGGTGTCGCGTGCAGCCCACCAACCCCGGTTCGGTGGGCCACTCGTGTGCTTGCACATTCGTGCCCGGCCTCGGAGAGCGGCTGATCGCACTGCCCTCGGGCGGTGGGGTTGTCTCCGGACCGCGAGGAGCGACCTCCGTCAACACCTGGTGAAGCCGTATTCGTAAGCAAGGAAGGTTTGGTTCATGGCGAACCAGAAGCGTCCCAAGGTCAAGATCGCGCGTGCGCTCGGCGTGCCGCTGACCCCGAAGTCCGTCAAGTACTTCGAGGCCCGCCCGTACCCGCCCGGCCAGCACGGCCGTGGCCGCAAGCAGAACTCGGACTACAAGGTCCGTCTGCTGGAGAAGCAGCGTCTGCGCGCCCAGTACGACCTGAGCGAGAAGCAGATGGCGCGCGCGTTCGACCGCGCGAAGAAGGCCGAGGGCAAGACCGGTGAGGCGCTCGTCGCCGAGCTGGAGACCCGTCTGGACTCCCTGGTGCTGCGTTCGGGCATTGCCCGCACCATCTACCAGGCCCGCCAGATGGTCGTCCACGGCCACATCGAGGTCAACGGCGGCAAGGTCAACAAGCCGTCGTACCAGATGAAGCCGGGCTTCGTCGTGACCGTCCGCGAGCGCAGCAAGGAGAAGGTCCCGTTCCAGGTCGCCCGTGAGGGTGGCTACGCGGGCGAGGGCCAGACCCCGAAGTACCTGGAGGTCAACCTGAAGGCCCTGGCCTTCCGCCTGGACCGCGCGCCGCAGCGCAAGGAGGTCCCGGTGATCTGCGACGAGCAGCTCGTCGTCGAGTACTACTCGCGCTGACCCGCGAGGGGTACGCCTGCCGTACCCAGCGAGCCCCCGTCGCCTCTTCAGGCGGCGGGGGCTCGTCCCTTTCCCGGGCGCGGCCCTCTTCCGAGCGCGTCCCCGTTCGAGGGGCCGGGCTCAGATCTCCTCGCCGGCCATCGCGGCGACCAGCCGCAGGTGCGGGCGGGCCTCCTCGGCGCGGCCCCGGCGCTCCAGGGTCCGGCCCAGCATCAGCCGGGCGTAGTCCTCGGCCGGGTGGGCGTCCAGGATGGTGCGCAGCTCGGTCTCGGCGCGGGAGAGCTGGGCCGAGTGGTAGTAGCTGCGGGCCAGCAGCAGCCGGACCGAGAGGTTGGCCGGCTCCTCGGCGAGGACGCCCTCCAGCAGGCGGGCCGCTTCGGCGTACGCCTTGGAGTCGAAGTGGAACGTCGCGAGGCGGTACTCGGCGTCGGCGGTGTGGATGGTCACGGTCGCTCCTTCCGGCGTCCGCCCGGCGGGGGTGCCGGGCGCGCTGCCGACCGCTGTAGCAATGGACAAGATTCAACTATTCCTGGCCGGTGAGGGCCTCGGCGCGGGCGCCACCGGGGCGGCCCCCGGTAACGCTCCCGGACCGCCCGCACGGCCGCCGCCCAGCACCCGGCGGACGGCGGCGTCGAGGTCCAGCCGCGCCCCGCGGTCGAAGCACTCGGTGAACTCCTGCTCGGTCAGCCCGGCCCGGGCCCGTTCCTCGCAGTGCCGGTGCGGGCCGTTGAAGGTGCGCGAGCCGAAGAACGGCTTGCCCACGGCCTGCCAGATCCGGTGGGCGGCGCCCTGCAGCACCCGGGCCTCGCGCAGGTCGCCGGGCCGGCCCGGCCCGACCGGCTCGGTCTCCAGCAGCGCCAGCAGGTCGATCGCCAGCACGATGCCCAGCAGATCGTGGAAGAGGTGGTTGAGTCGGACGCTCTCCCGGGCCCGCGCGCGGGCCAACCGCACCTCGCCGTCCATCCAGTGCGAGTACCCGAGCGCGTAGAGCCCGTAGGCGTACGCCCACTGCTCGCCGTGCTCCTCGCACAGCTCGCGGACCTGGCCCAGCCAGAACTCGCCGTTCTCCTGGTCGCCCTGGAACAGGTAGGCGATACCCAGCTCGAACATGGCCATCAGGACGTTGCTGTTGAGCTCGCCGATCGTCCGGTAGTGCCAGAGCGCCTCCTCGAAGAGCTCGGCGGCGCGGGCCGGCTCGTCACCGATCAGGGCCGCGCAGCCCTGCCGGTGGACGGCGTAGGCCAGTGCCCGGGCGTCCCCGGTGTCCAGTGCCTGGCGGCGGCACTCCTCCAGCGCCGGGCGCGCGGTGAGCAGGTCGCCCTGCAGGGTCGCCATGTAGCCGGTGACCCAGAGCGCCTTGGCACGGGCCTCGGTCGGCTCGGGGTCGAGGGCGAGCGCGCGGTCCAGCCAGTGCCGGCCCTCGCCGAGGTGGCCGCAGCCGACCCAGTAGAACCAGAGCGTGCCCGCCAGCAGCAGGGCGAGCTGCTCCTCGCCCGGCTCGGCGAGGCAGAACTCCAGTGCCGCGCGGAGGTTGGGGTGGGCCAGTTCGGTGCGCTCGGCGGTCTCCGCCTGCCGGGGGCCGAACCACTCGACCTCGCCCCAGGTGGCCACGCCCAGGTACCAGTCGCGATGGCGGCGCCGCAGCCGGTGCTCCTCGCCGGTCGCGCGCAGCCACTGCAGGCCGTACTCGCGCAGCGTGTCCAGCAGCCGGAACCGGACGCCGCCGGTGCCGCCGTCCTCGGCCCGTTGGCCGGCGGGCGCCTCGCCGCGCAGGACCACGGACTTGTCGATCAGCTCGGACAGCAGGTCGAGCAGGTCGTCCGGCTCGATGCCCGCGCCGGCGCAGACGAACTCGGCGGCCTCCAGGTCGAAGCTGCCCGCGAACACCGACAGGCGTGCCCAGAGCAAACGTTCCTGCTCGGTGCAGAGCTCGTGACTCCAGCCGATCGTCGTGCGGAGCGTCTGATGGCGCGGCAGGGCGGTCCGGGCGCCGCCGGTGAGCAGCCGGAAGCGGTCGTTCAGCCGGGCGTCGATCTGCTCCACCGAGAGCGCGCGCAGCCGCCCGGCGGCCAGCTCCACGGCCAGCGGGATGCCGTCCAGCCGGCGGCAGAGCTGGGCGATCCCCTCGGCGGAGGCGGTGGTGATCTCGAAGGAGGGCAGGACCGCCCGGGCCCGGTCCGCGAACAGCCGCACCGCGTCCGGCAGCGCGCCGGGGCCGACCGGATCCACCGGGAGCGGGGCCAGGACGAGCAGGTGCTCGCCCGGGGCGCGCAGCGTCGCCCGGCTGGTGGCCAGCACCCGCAGGCCCGGCAGCGCCCGCAGGAGCGCGTCGGCCAGCTCCGCGCAGGCGTGCACCAGGTGCTCGCAACCGTCCAGCACGATCAGCGTCCGGCGCCCGGCGAGCTGCTCGGTCAGCACCTCCAGCGGCGACCGGGCGGTGCCGTCGGTCAGCCGCAGCGCCTCCAGTACGGCGTGGCCGAGCAGCAGCGGGTCCTGCACGGGGGCGACCTCGACCAGCCAGGTGCCGTCGGGGAAGGCGCCGGCGGCCCGGGCCGCCGCGCGCAGGGCCAGCCGGCTCTTGCCCACGCCGCCCGTGCCGGTCACGGTCACCAGCCGGGCGGCGGCCAGCAGCCGGGCCAGCTCGGCGAGCTCCTGCCGGCGTCCGACGAAGCTGGTCACCTCGGCCGCCGGCCGGCCGGACCACGGCCCCTCCGCCGCGGCCGGGGCCGGGGGCTGTGCTGTCGAGTCGCCGGCCAAACGCTGCTCCCGGGTCCGGGCCCGGGCCTGGCCGGCCCGGACGTGTGCGCGGGCCGCACAGACGACGGCCCGTCTGGCAGAACGAGGTGACCGGCGGGTAGGTTACGCGCGCGGCTCGTACACCCGACCGGATCCGGGCGGCGGGCCCGGGGACGCCCCCGGCCGATATCCGGTCCGGAAACCGGCCGTGGTCGCGATAGGGTCTCCTTCGGAGAACAGCAAGGCGAGGGAGCGCACAAGGTGTCCGTGGGAGAGCTGGCCGGGTTGCTCGTCGCCGTGTTCTGGGCGGTCCTGGTCACCCTGCTCGCCGTCGTGCTGGTGCGGCTCTCGCGGGTGCTCAAGGAGGCCGCCGTCCTGGTCTCCGCCGTGACCGAGCAGGCCGTGCCGCTGCTGAGCGAGGCGGGTGCCGCCGTGCGCAGCGCCAACGAGCAGCTGGAGCGGGTGGACGAGATCACCGCCAACGTCCAGGACGCCGCCGCCAACGCCAACGCGCTCTCCTCCACCGTCGCGGCCACCCTGGGCGGGCCGCTGGTCAAGGTCGCGGCCTTCAGCTACGGCGTCCGCAAGGCCGTCGCCAAGCAGAACGGCACCGCGACGCTGCCCACCCGACCGGGCGAGCGCGAGGAGCTGGCCCGGCTGATCCGGGCCGAGGTGCGCGCCGCGACGGCGGCCAGGAGCGGCCTGTTCGCCCGGGTCCGGCGCGCGGTGAGGGGCTGACGGCATGGTGCGACGCATCTTCTGGATGGCGGTCGGCGCCGGCGCCACCGTCTGGGCCATGAACAAGGCCAACGAGGCCGTGCACCGGCTCACCCCGGACAGCCTCTCCGGCACCGCCGCCCGCGGCGCGCTGCACCTGGGCGACGCCGCCAAGCGGTTCGCCCAGGACGTGAAGGCCGGCATGGCCGAGCGCGAGGAGCAGCTGCGCGAGGACCTCGGACTGGACGGCACCGCCGTCGTCGAGCCCCGCCGCCGGGTACCGCGCGGCGAGCCCCAGTACCGAGCTATCTCGGCGGCGCCCGGCAGCCCGGCCGCCGCCCTGCCTCCGTCCAGCGGTGCCCGCGCATCGTCCCGCGGTGCCCGCACCACCCCAGCCATCGAAAAGACGCCCGGCCGCGCACTGCCGCCGCCGGGCGGTACCCCGAACCGGAAGGACCACTAATGGAGTCGGCAGAGATTCGCCGCCGCTGGCTGCGCTTCTTCGAGGAGCGCGGCCACACCGTCGTTCCGTCGGCGTCCCTGGTCGCCGACGACCCCACCCTGCTGCTGGTCAACGCCGGCATGGTGCCCTTCAAGCCGTACTTCCTCGGCGAGGTCAAGCCCCAGTTCTCCCGGGCCACCAGCGTCCAGAAGTGCGTGCGCACCCTGGACATCGAGGAGGTCGGGAAGACCACCCGGCACGGCTCCTTCTTCCAGATGTGCGGCAACTTCTCCTTCGGTGACTACTTCAAGGAAGGAGCCATCAAGTTCGCGTGGGAGCTGCTCACCACGCCCGTCGCGGACGGTGGCTACGGCCTGGAGAAGGAGAAGCTCTGGATCACCGTCTACAAGGACGACGACGAGGCCGAGCAGATCTGGCGCGACGTCATCGGCGTGCCCTCCGAGCGCATCCAGCGCCTCGGCATGAAGGACAACTTCTGGTCGATGGGCGTCCCCGGCCCCTGCGGCCCGTGCTCGGAGATCAACTACGACCGCGGCCCCGCCTACGGCGAGGAGGGCGGCCCGGCCGTCAACGGCGAGCGCTACCTGGAGATCTGGAACCTGGTCTTCATGCAGTACGAGCGCGGCCACGGCGACGGCAAGGACGGTTTCGAGATCCTCGGCGACCTGCCGAGCAAGAACATCGACACCGGCCTCGGCCTGGAGCGCCTCGCCGCCATCCTGCAGGGCGTCGACAACCTCTTCGAGATCGACACCAGCCGGATCATCCTCGACCGCGCCGCCGAGCTGACCGGCCACACCTACGGCGCCGACCACAAGTCGGACGTCTCGCTGCGCGTGGTCACCGACCACATCCGCACGGCGCTGATGCTGATCGGCGACGGCGTCACCCCCGGCAACGAGGGCCGCGGCTACGTGCTGCGCCGCATCCTGCGCCGCGCCATCCGCAACATGCGCCTGCTGGGCGCCACCGGTGTGGTCGCCAAGGACCTGACGGACGTCGCCATCAAGGCGATGGCCCCGCAGTACCCGGAGCTGGAGGCCGACCGCAAGCGGATCGAGACGGTCGTCGTCGGCGAGGAGGCCGCCTTCCTGCAGACGCTGAAGGCCGGCACGAGCCTGCTGGACACCGCGGTCACCGAGACCAAGCAGTCCGGCGGCGCGGTGCTCTCCGGTGAGCAGGCGTTCAAGCTGCACGACACCTACGGCTTCCCGATCGACCTCACCCTGGAGATGGCCGAGGAGCAGGGCCTCCAGGTGGACGAGGCGGGCTTCCGCCGCCTGATGCAGGAGCAGCGGGACCGCGCCAAGGCCGACGCCAAGGCCAAGAAGATGGGCCACGCCGACGTCGCCGCGTACCGCGAGGTCGCCGACAAGTCCGGCGCCAGCGTCTTCACCGGCTACAACCTCACCGAGGGCGAGGCCACCGTGGTCGGCCTGCTGGTGGACGGCGTCCCGGCGCCGGCCGCGAGCGAGGGCGACGAGGTCGAGATCATCCTCGACCGCACCCCGTTCTACGCCGAGGGCGGCGGCCAGCTCGCCGACCACGGCCGGATCCGCCTGGACTCCGGCGCGGTGGTGGAGATCCGCGACGTGCAGCAGCCTGTCCCGGGTGTGACCGTGCACTCCGGCGGAGTGCTGTTCGGCGAGGTCGTGCTCGGCGCCTCGGCGTACGCCACCATCGACATCGAGCGCCGCCGGGCGATCGCCCGCGCCCACTCGGCCACCCACCTGACCCACCAGGCGCTGCGGGACGCGCTCGGCCCGACGGCGGCCCAGGCCGGCTCGGAGAACGCGCCCGGCCGCTTCCGCTTCGACTTCGGCTCGCCCGCCGCCGTGCCCGGCAGCGTGCTGGTCGACGTCGAGCAGAAGATCAACGACGTGCTGACCCGCGAGCTGGACGTCACCGCCGAGGTCATGACGATGGACCAGGCCCGCAAGGCCGGCGCCATCGCGATGTTCGGCGAGAAGTACGGCGACGAGGTCCGCGTCGTCACCATCGGGGACTTCTCCAAGGAGCTCTGCGGTGGCACGCACGTCGGCAACACCGCCCAGCTCGGCCTGGTGAAGCTGCTCGGCGAGTCCTCGATCGGCTCCGGCGTGCGCCGCGTCGAGGCACTGGTCGGCGTCGACGCCTACAAGTTCCTCGCCCGCGAGCACACCGTGGTGGCCCAGCTGACCGACCTGGTCAAGGGCCGCCCGGAGGAGCTCCCGGAGAAGATCTCCGGCATGCTCGCCAAGCTCAAGGACGCCGAGAAGGAGATCGAGCGCTTCCGCGCCGAGAAGGTCCTGGCCGCCGCGGCCGGCCTGGCCGACGGCGCCGAGGACGTCCAGGGCATCGCCGTGGTGGCCGCCCGGATCGCCGACGGCACCGGGGCCGACGAGCTGCGCAAGCTGGTCCTGGACGTGCGCGGCCGGCTCGGCTCGCGCCCGGCCGTGGTCGCCGCCTTCACCGTGGCCAACGACCGCCCGCTGACCGTGATCGCCACCAACGAGGACGCGCGCGGGCGCGGCATCAAGGCGGGCGAGCTGGTCCGGGTCGCCGCCAAGACCCTCGGTGGCGGTGGCGGTGGCAAGGACGACGTCGCCCAGGGCGGCGGCTCCAACCCGGGCGCGGTCGACGAGGCCATCGCCGCGGTGCGCGGGCTGGTCGCGGAGCGCGCCAGCTGATGGTCGACCAGGACCAGGAACGGCCCTTCCGCCGCGGCCGGCGGATCGCCGTCGACGTCGGTGACGCCCGGATCGGGGTCGCGTCCTGCGACCCCGACGGGGTGCTCGCCACGCCGGTGGAGACCGTCCCCGCCGGGGTGAAGTCGCAGGCCAGGATCGCCGCCATCGCCGAGGAGTACGACGCGATCGAGGTGATCGTCGGGCTCCCGCGCTCGCTCAGCGGCAAGGAGGGGCCGGCGGCGGAGAAGGTCCGCGGCTACGCCACCCGGCTGGCCAACCGGCTCTACCCGGTGCCGGTCCGGCTGGTCGACGAGCGGATGTCCACCGTCACGGCCACCCACGGGCTGCGCGCCTCCGGGGTCAAGGCCAAGAAGGGCCGCTCGGTGGTCGACCAGGCCGCCGCGGTGGTGATCCTGCAGACCGCCCTTGAGTCCGAACGGGTGAGCGGACGCCCGCCCGGTGAGAGCGTCGAGGCGGTCGGCTGACCGGCCTGATCTAACGTCCCGGTGAAGGGGCCCGTGCGGACGCGTCCGCACGGGCCCCTTCTGCTCGTGCCGGGACCGCCGAGGGGGCGCAATGACCGACCAGGACTTCACGCCCGGGCTCACGCCCGGCCACCTCGGTGCGCCGGTGCTGGAACCCGAGGGTCGTCCGCCCGGTGCGCCCCGCCCCCGCCCCGATGCGCCGGATCCGCACCGCCGGCGCAACGGGCTGGCCTGCGGGCTGACGGCGCTCGCCCTCCTGCTCGTGTTCGGCGGGGCCGGTCTGACCGGCTACACCTGGCTGCAGCGGCAGCAGAAGCCGCCGGCCGCCGCCGACTACGCGGGCGCGGGCAGCGGTGACGTCCAGGTCTCGGTGCCCGAGGGCGCCGGGCTCACCCAGATCGCCTCCGCGCTGGTGCGCAACGGCGTGGTGGCCAGCTCGCTCGCCTTCACCCGGGCGGCCAAGGGCAGCGCGGCCGCCGCCGGGCGGATCCAGCCCGGCACCTACACGCTGAAGCAGAAGATGTCGGCGGCCGCCGCGCTGGCGATCCTGGTCGACCCCGCCAACGCCAACGGCCTGACCATCCCCGAGGGCTGGCGCGGCAACCAGATCTTCGCGGCGATCGACAAGAAGCTGAACCTGCCCGAGGGCACCACCCAGCGGGCCGCCCAGGAGCAGGGCGCCGAGCTGGGGCTGCCGGAGTTCGCCAAGGGCAGCCCGGAGGGCTACCTCTTCCCCGCGACGTACAGCGTGACCGACGACACCACCGCGGTCGACCTGCTGAAGCAGATGGTGGAGCGGGCCGGCAAGGAGTTCTCCCGGGACGACGCGGAGGTCGTCGCGCAGAACCTCGGGCAGAGCCTGTACGGGCTGGTGACCATCGCCAGCATGGTGCAGGGCGAGGCGGACAACACCGAGGACATGGCCAAGGTGGCCCGGGTGATCTACAACCGGCTGGCCAAGAACATGCCGCTCCAGCTGGACTCCACGATCAACTACGCGCTCGGGCGCTCGACCCTGAACACCACCGTCACCGAGACCAAGCTGGACTCTCCCTACAACACCTACCTGCACACCGGACTGCCGCCGACGCCGATCGGCAACCCGGGACGGCAGGCGATCATGGCGGCGGTCGACCCGGCGCAGGGCGACTGGCTGTACTTCGTCACCGTGAAGCCGGGGGACACCCGGTTCACCGACAGCTTCGAGGTGCAGCAGCGCAACGTGGCCGAGTTCAACGCCGTCCGGGCCGCGCAGCCGAGCGCCTCGGCGAGTGCCCCGGCGAGTGCCCCGGCGAGTGCGCCGGCGGGCGGGTCGGCCGGCGCCCCGGACGGGGCGGCCACGGGCCAGGCGACGGCCGCGCCGGGCGCTCCGACCGGGCAGTAGGCCGACGTCGGCCCTGCCGGAGGCCGGTCTGCGGTACGGTAACGTCTCCCTCCAGGCGATGCAGTAGCACGCCGGTTCGAGAATCAGCCGGGACGCCGTCCCGGACGGCCGGTCCGATCCTCCGGCCGTCTCCGTCGGTGTAAGGGGATCAATGACCGATCTGGGTCGGGGCTACGGCCCCCAGGGCTCCGAGCCGTGGCACCCGGGCGACCCCGGGTACGGTGGCCGGCAGCCGGTTCCCGGCCAGCCGGACGGCCAGTGGCAGCAGCATCCCCAGCACCAGCAGCAGTACGGCGGCGAGCAGGGCTTCGCGGACCAGCAGCAGGGGTACCCGCAGCAGATGCAGCAGCAGGGTTACCCGCAGCAGGGGTACCCGGGCGGCGGCCAGCAGCAGCCGCAGCAGTACGGGGGCGGCCAGCAGTTCCCGCCGGGGCAGTCGCAGCAGTACGGCGGGGGCCAGCAGGGTTACCCGCAGCAGGGTCAGGGCGGCGGGCCGGGGTTCCCGGGCGGGCAGGGCTACCAGGATCAGCAGCAGGGGTACCCGCAGCAGGGCTTCCCCGGGCAGCAGCAGGACTTCCAGGGGTACCAGGGGCAGCAGGGGTATCCGCAGCCGATGGCCCAGCCGGGGGCACCGCAGCCCGGTATGCCCCAGCAGGGCGCGCCTCAGCAGAGTGCGCCCCAGCCCGAGCAGCAGCAGCAGCCCGGTATGCCCCAGCAGGGCGCGCCCCGGTCGGGTGTGTCCCAGCCGGGCGGGCAGCCGTCGGGCGGGCGGGCCGCGCGGCGTCGCCAGGAGGCCGAGGCCCCGGCCGGGCCCGGGCCGGACGGCATCGACTGGGAGGCCGAGGCCGCCGCGCTGGAGGCCGGTGCCGACCGGGTCGAGGCCGCGCACGGGCCCGACGAGGACGAGTGGGACGGCCACGAGGACGACTTCGCCGAGGGCGGCGAGGAGGAGCACGGCTTCCTCGGCGAGGAGGACAACTCCCGCGAGGGCAAGAAGAAGCGCAAGGAGAAGGGCAAGAAGTCCGGCCGGCGCAACGGTGGAGCCTGCCTGCTGGTCGCGCTGGTGATGCTCGGTGGTGTCGCCGGCGGCGGCTGGTGGGGCTACGGCTTCTACCAGGACCACTTCGGCCCGCCGCCGGACTTCGCCGGCCAGGGCAGCGGCTCGGTCACGGTGGAGATCAAGAAGGGCGCCGTGGGCGCCCAGATGGGCATGACGCTGAAGCAGGCCGGTGTGGTCAAGAGCGTCGAGGCCTTCACCCAGGCGTGCGGGAAGAACCCGAAGTGCACCAGCATCCAGTACGGCACCTACACCATGCCCAAGGAGATGTCGGGCGAGGCCGCCGTCGCCAACCTGGTGGAGGCGAACGGCGGTGAGAAGCTGATCGTCCAGGAGGGGCTGACGGCCGCCGCCACCTACGCCAAGATCGACGACAAGCTGCAGCTGCCCAAGGGCACCACGGCCGACGTGGCCAAGGCCCAGATCGCCAACCTCGGTCTGCCCGCGTACGCCGGCGGCAACATCGAGGGCTTCCTCTGGCCGGCCCGCTACTCGATCGCCGCGGGCATGAAGCCCGAGGACCTGCTCAAGCAGATGGTCAAGAACGCCGTCGACCGCTACGCGGGTCTGGACGCGCAGGCCTCCAAGATCGGCCTCAAGACCGCCTACGACGTGGTCATCGAGGCGAGCATCCTCCAGGCCGAGGGCAACAACCCGCAGGACTTCGCGAAGATGGCGAGGACCATCCAGAACCGGCTCGCCGACAAGGAGAAGATCGACGGCAAGCTCGGCATGGACACCACGCTGCAGTACTCGCTGGGCCGCAAGGTGCTGGACAAGAAGGACATCAACGACGGCTCCAACAAGTACAACACCTACATCAACCCGGGCCTGCCGCCCGGGCCGATCTCCAACCCCGGCGATGACGCGCTCAAGGCGACGCTGAACCCGGCGGACGGCAAGTGGTTGTACTTCATCGCGATGTCGCCGGAGCTGACCCTGTTCGCCGAGACGGACACCGAGCACGCGGCCAACGTCGAGGCGTACTGCAAGGCGGCCGGCCAGAAGTACGACAAGGCTGCCGGCCACTGCACCACGAAGTAGCCGTCACCCAGGGAGAGACCAGCGTGACCAGCAAGCACCGGGCCGGCGTCCTCGGCTCGCCGATCGTCCACTCGCTCTCGCCGCACCTGCACCGGGCCGCCTTCGCGGCGCTCGGGCTGGACGGCTGGCGCTATGACGCGTTCGAGGTGGACGAGGCCGGGTTGCCCGCCTTCCTCGACGGCCTGGACGCGTCCGAGTGGGCGGGCCTGTCGCTCACCATGCCGCTGAAGCGGGCGGTCATCCCGCTGCTCGACGAGGTGAGCGCGACCGCGCGCTCGGTGGAGGCCGTCAACACGGTGGTGTTCACCGCCGACGGGCGGCGCACCGGGGACAACACCGACATTCCCGGCCTGGTCAACGCGTTGCGCGAACGCGGCATCACCCGGGTGGAGGGTGCCGCGGTGCTGGGTGCCGGGGCCACCGCGTCCTCCGCGCTGGCGGCGCTCGCCCAGATCTGCGCCGGCGAGGTGACGGTCTACGTCCGCGGCTCCGAGCGGGCCCGGGAGATGGCCGAACTCGGCGAGCGCCTGGGTGTGGCCGTGCGGACGGCCGACTGGGAGCGGGGTGCCGAGGCGCTCGCGCAGCCGCTCACCGTGTCCACCACACCGGTCGGGGCGACGGACGCGTTCGCCGCCGGGCTGCCCGCCGTGCCCGGGGCGTTGTTCGACGTGCTGTACCACCCGTGGCCGACGGCGCTGGCCGCCGCCTGCGCGGAGCGCGGCGGGGCCGTGCTGGGCGGCCTGGACCTGCTCGTGCACCAGGCGGTGCTGCAGAACGAGCGGTTCACCGGCCGGGCACCCGGTCCGCTGGCGGCCATCCGGGCCGCGGGCGAGGCGGCGCTCGCCACTCGCTGAAGCGGCGGTCGGCACGCGGGCGCCACAATGTGTCACTGTGGCATTTCATGTCATTTCGCCGGCTTGTGCCATTCTGGCGGGTCGTGCCGTCCGGTCGTGTCGTGCCAGGGCGGCGCGCCGTGTCGCGGTGACGTTCTGTGCCGGTTCGGCACGGTCTGCCGCGGCGCCGCGCTCCGTCGGAGCGGCCTCACCGGGGCCCGGGAATCGGGTCGGCGCCCCCGGGCACCGCGTCCGAGGGTCGACCGGTTGCTGTCCGTCACCCGGACTCTGCTCCCGGGCATGCCGACGGCATGAAAGGATTCAGAGACAGAGGCACGCCCGGGCGGGTCGCGGTTGTGCCGCGGTCGGTCCGCTGATGAAGGAGCTCCGT
Source organism: Kitasatospora sp. NPDC059327 (assembly GCF_042752535.1). Taxonomy (NCBI): domain Bacteria; kingdom Bacillati; phylum Actinomycetota; class Actinomycetes; order Kitasatosporales; family Streptomycetaceae; genus Kitasatospora; species Kitasatospora sp. NPDC059327. The sequence continues at coordinate 59,768 of NZ_JBHYYB010000053.1, forward strand.
TGGGTACGTTGCGCTGGCTGACGGCGGGGGAGTCGCACGGTCCGGCACTGGTCGCGACGCTGGAGGGCCTGCCCGCGGGTGTTCCGGTGACCACCGAGGTGGTGGCGGAGGCGCTCGCGCGTCGCCGGCTCGGGTACGGTCGCGGTGCCCGGATGAAGTTCGAGCGGGACGAGGTCACCTTCCTGGGCGGGGTGCGGCACGGGGAGACGATGGGCAGCCCGGTGGCGGTGATGGTGGGCAACACCGAGTGGCCGAAGTGGGAGCAGGTGATGTCGGCCGATCCGGTGGATCCGGAGGTGCTGGCGGGTCTGGGCCGTAATGAGGCGTTGACCCGGCCGCGTCCCGGTCACGCGGACCTGGCGGGTATGCAGAAGTACTCGATCGACGAGGCGCGGCCGATCCTGGAGCGCGCGAGTGCCCGGGAGACGGCGGCGCGGGTGGCGTTGGGCGCGGTGGCGCGGGCGTACCTGCGGGAGACGTGCGGGATCGAGATCGTCAGCCATGTGGTGGAGCTGGCGGCGGCGAAGGCTCCGGCGGGTGTGCTGCCGTCGCCGTCGGACGAGGCGCGGTTGGACGCGGATCCGGTGCGGTGCCTGGACGCGGACGCGTCGAAGGCGATGGTGGCGGAGATCGATCAGGCGCACAAGGACGGTGACACCCTGGGGGGTGTGGTCGAGGTGCTGGCGTACGGGGTGCCGGTGGGTCTGGGGTCGCACGTGCACTGGGACCGGCGGTTGGACGCGCGGTTGGCGGCGGCGTTGATGGGCATCCAGGCGATCAAGGGTGTCGAGGTCGGGGACGGGTTCGAGTTGGCCCGGGTGCCGGGTTCGCTGGCGCACGACGAGATCGTGCCGACGGCGGAGGGCGCGAAGCGGCTGTCGGGTCGTTCGGGTGGGACCGAGGGTGGTCTGTCGACGGGTGAGTTGTTGCGGGTGCGTGCGGCGATGAAGCCGATCGCGACGGTGCCGCGGGCGTTGCGGACCTTCGACGTGCGGACGGGTGAGCCGGCGAAGGCGCATCACCAGCGGTCCGACGTGTGCGCGGTGCCGGCGGCGGGGATCGTCGCGGAGGCGATGGTGGCGTTGGTGCTGGCGGACGCGGTGAGCGAGAAGTTCGGCGGTGACCACGTGTCGGAGACCCGTCGCAACGTCCAGGGGTACCTGGACAACCTGATCGTCCGATGACCGCGCCGTTGGTGGTGCTGGTCGGCCCGCCCGGCAGTGGCAAGTCCACGGTCGGGCGGGACCTCGCCGAGCGCCTGGGCGTCGGCTTCCGGGACACCGACGCCGATGTCGAGCGGTCGGCGGGCAAGCCGATTCCGGAGATCTTCATCGACGAGGGCGAGCCGCACTTCCGTGAGCTGGAGGCGGCCGCCGTGCGCGGCGCCGCGCGGAGCCACGACGGTGTGCTCGCGCTCGGCGGCGGCGCGGTGATGGCCGAGGCGACCCGGGAGCTGCTGCGCGAGCTGCCGGTGGTGTTCCTGGAGGTGCCACTGGCGGACGCGGTGCACCGGGTCGGGCTGGACGCGCCGAGGCCGCTGCTCGCGGTCAATCCCCGGGCGCGTTGGCGTGAGTTGATGGAGGCGCGTCGGCCCCTGTACCTGGAAGTGGCCACCGCCGTCGTCGACACCGCGGGCCGCACCCCCGGGCAGGTCGCGGACGCCGTAATGGAAGCACTGGAGCTGAAGACCCCCCATGAGTGACATCGTCAGGATTCACGTCGGCGGCAACGCGGGCCACGACCCGTACGACGTGCTGATCGGACACCAACTGCTCGGTGAGCTGGGCTCGCTGATCGGGACCAGGGCCAAGCGGGTCGCGCTGATCCACCCCGAGGGGCTGGCCGCCACCGCCGACGCCATCCGCGAGGACCTGCTCGGCGAGGGCTACGAGGCGATCGTCCTCCAGGTGCCCAACGCCGAGGACGCCAAGAGCGCCGAGGTCGCCGCGTACTGCTGGTCGGTGCTCGGCCAGACCGGCTTCACCCGCAGTGACGTGATCGTCGGCCTCGGCGGCGGCACCACCACCGACCTGGCCGGCTTCGTGGCGGCCACCTGGCTGCGCGGGGTGCGCTGGGTCTCCATGCCCACCACGCTGCTCGGCATGGTCGACGCGGCGGTGGGCGGCAAGACCGGCATCAACATCGCCGAGGGCAAGAACATGGTCGGCTCCTTCCACCCGCCGGTCGGCGTGCTGGCGGATCTCGACACCCTGGAGACGGTGCCCCGGCACGACTACGTCTCCGGTCTGGCCGAGGTCATCAAGTGCGGCTTCATCGCCGACCCGGTCATCCTCGACCTGATCGAGGCGGACCCGGAGGGGGCCAGGACCCCGGGCGGGCCGCACACCGTCGAGCTCATCCGGCGGGCCGTCCAGGTCAAGGCCGACGTGGTCTCCGGGGACCTCAAGGAGTCCGGCCGTCGCGAGATCCTCAACTACGGCCACACCCTGGGCCACGCCATCGAGCGCAATGAGCGCTACAAGTGGCGGCACGGCGCGGCGATCTCCATCGGCATGGTCTTCGCCGCCGAACTGGGCCGTCTGGCGGGCCGGTTGGACGACGAGACGGCCGACCGGCACCGCACCGTGCTCGCCTCGGTCGGCCTGCCGCTGACGTACCGCGCGGACGCCTGGCCGAAGCTGGTGGACGCGATGAAGATCGACAAGAAGTCGCGCGGCGACCTGCTGCGCTTCATCGTCCTGGACGGCCTCGGCCGGACCTCCATGCTGGAAGGTCCCGACCCGTCGCTGCTGGCCGCCGCCTACGCGGAGGTCTCCTCGTGACCCGGGTGATGGTGCTCAACGGCCCCAACCTCGGCCGGCTCGGCAGCCGCGAACCGGATGTCTACGGCGCCACCTCCTACGCCGGACTCGTCGAGCGCTGCACCGCGCTCGGCAAGGAGCTCGGCTTCGAGGTCGAGGTGCACGAGACCAACTCCGAGCAGCAGATGGTGGAGTGGCTGCACGAGGCGGCCGACGGCGGAGTGCCCGTGGTGATCAACCCCGGCGCCTTCACCCACTACTCGTACGCGATGCGCGACGCCGCCGCCCAGCGGACCGCGCCGCTGATCGAGGTGCACATCTCCAACCCGTACGCCCGGGAGACCTTCCGGCACACCTCGGTGATCGCCGCGGTCGCCTCCGGCACCATCGCCGGATTCGGCCTCGGCTCGTACGAGCTGGCCCTGCGGGCCCTCGGCGGGCAGCTCACCGCACGCTGACACGCGGGGCCGGGACACCGGATCGGCACGGCCCGGGCCGTGCC
>NZ_JBHYYB010000054.1:0-61647 GCF_042752535.1 Kitasatospora sp. NPDC059327
GTCGAGGGCGACGACGCGGGTCTCCCCGTCCCCGTAGACCTTGTTGAGGCCGGTGGCGCGGGCGGCCGCCCGGCCGGTACGGACGGCGGTTGCGGTCGACGTGGTCACGGGGATGCTCCTTGTGGTCGGGCTGCCGACGGCGTCGGGAGAGCGCGAGAGGTCGCTGGAGGGCCGTTCACCGCAGGGTTCCGGCCGTATTTCCATGGTCGGCCACGTGATCATGGTTTCTCGTCGCTCCGCCGGACGGTTGGCCTGACCACCGCTGGGCGTAGGCCCAGGTAAAGCCCTCATCCTCCGGTATGACACCGACCCTTACCGGAGTTCGGTGGCCGGATCGCACGCTTTGACTGGCCAAATCACGAACTGTTCGTCAGATGGCAAGGAAACATGACAACTTCCCTGGCTGGGAACATGCGAAAGGGGGAGGCGGGCGACTAGGCTCAGGGCTGGCCCGCACGGGGACGGAGCAGCACCTCCGGCTGTCGGCAGGGCAGATCCGCAGAAGGCCCGGATGGTGGAACGCAGACACGGGCAGCTTAAAACTGCTTGGCCGTGAGGCCGTGCCGGTTCGAGTCCGGCTCCGGGCACCGCTCGATGGACGGGGACGCCACCGGGCGTCCCCGCCGGGTGCCGTTCACCGGATCCTCCTCGCGGCGTATCCCCATTCTTTTGCCAACCCATTACCCTTGTGCTGCGGGCGGTGCAGTGCCGCCACGGAGGGAATGAGCAATGAGAAGCAGCAACCCGGTCTTCTCGCGGGAGGGATCCTTCACCCGCGAGCCCGGCTACGCGGGTTTCGGTACCACGCAGGCCCCGCCGGCCGGGAGTCCGCACGCCACCGGTCCCGCCGGCCAGAGCGACCCGTACGGCAACAACCCGTACGGCAACAACCCCTACGCGGGCAGCCCCTACGCCCAGCAGCCGCAGGCCCAGGGCCCGCTGACCGACGAGCAGCTGGTCGAGATGTACCAGGCGCCGTCCGCCGGTCCGCTGGCGACGGGGCGGATGACGCTCGACGATGTCGTCGCCCGCACCGCCATGACGTTGCTCACCCTGGTCGCCGCCGGCGGGCTGGCCTGGTTCCTCCTGCCGGACCGGAACTACGGCCTGGCGGTCGGCGCCTCGCTGATCGCTTTCGTGGTCGGCCTGGTGATCTCGTTCAAGCGCAGCGTCAGCCCGCCGCTGATCCTGGTCTACGCGGGCCTGGAGGGCTTCGCGCTCGGTGCCGTGACCAAGGTGTTCAACACCATCTGGCCGGGCATCGCGATCCAGGCGGTGCTGGGTACCGCGGCGGTCTTCGCGGCGATGCTGATCGCCTACAAGACCGGCCGGATCCGGGTCACCCCGCGCTACACGCGGATCGGCATCGCGATCGCCATGGGCTTCGTGCTGCTGCTCATGATCAACATGGTCGCGTCGATGTTCGGTGCGGAGATGGGGCTGCGCTCCGGCCCGCTGGGCATCGTGGTGGGCCTGGTCGGCATCGCCCTCGGCGCGTTCTTCCTGTCGCTGGACTTCGCGGCCATCGAGCAGGCCATCGCGCAGGGCGCCCCGCAGAAGGAGGCCTGGCGGGCCGCCTTCGGGCTCACCCTCTCGCTGGTCTGGATCTACATCGAGATGCTGCGACTGATCGCGATCCTGCGCGGCGACGACTGATCACCGCGTCCCTCGCGCACTGCCGCCGGACCCCGGAGCCTTCCGCTCCGGGGTCCGGCGGCTTTCGTTAGGCTCGCGCCATGTCTGAAGCAGTCTCCCTCGTCGAAGCCGTCGAAGCCCTGGCGGATCGTTTCCGCTCGATGCCGCAGAGCCGGCTGCTGGGTGCCGTCCCCGGCCACCCCTCCCGGGCCGCCGCGGCGCTGGCGCTGGCCCGCCGGCTGGCGCTGGCGGCGCAGGCCGCCGAGGGCGCGGCGGCGGGCGGGGACGGGGCGGCCGGGGCACCGCGGGAGTTCCCGGACGCCGGCGCCTTCGCGGCCGGCGACCAGCTGGCCGTCGCCGGGCACGACCTGGCGGCCGCGCTGGACGCCCTGCCGGCGTGGACGCCGGTACCGCTTCCGGAGCCGCTGGGCGGGCCCGCGCCGGCCTCGACGGTGCTCACCCGGGCGCTGGCCGAGGTGGCCGCCACGGCCGCCCTCTGCGGTTGAGTGCCCCGCCGGGTCCGCCGGGTCCGCCGGGTCCGGTGGGGAACGCCGGGTCCGCCGGCTCCGGCGGGGAACGCCGAAGGCCGACCGGATCGGTAACCCCTTGATCCGGTCGGCCTTCTGTCGTGCGGTCGGTCGCGTCGGTGGGCGCGGGCGTCAGATGCTGGCGACCACCCGGTCGGCGAGCACGTAGACGGCGTCCTCGTCGGTGGAGAAGGTCAGGGAGTACGAGCCGGAGAAACGCGAGCCGCCGAGCAGCCGGACGTCCTCACCGGCCCGGACGGCGTCGATCAGCCGGTACGCGGCCTCGCGGTCGCCGGGGGCGACGCAGAGGGTGGTGCCGTCGGCGAAGGCGTACACGTCCAGCGTGCCGAGCGGGCCGGGGCGGACGTCGATCAGGCCCACGCCCTCCTCGGCGAGCGTGGCCAGCCGGGTGTCGGTCCACTCGCGGGACGGTGCCTGGCTGGGCACGAAGTCGGGGTGCGAGGGGTGGCGGCGCGGGTCGGGGGCGGGCGCCGGCGCGTCCTCGACGGCCGGTTCGGCGTCCAGCAGTCCGGCCTCCAGGCCGGTGGCCAGCAGGTCGGCCTCCCGGCGGGCCCGGGCGTCGCCGCCGCCGACCTCGGCGGCCGGGGCTCCGGAGGGGTGGCCGGACGGGTGGCCGGGCCGCAGGGGCGCACCGCCCTCGGGGCCGGGCCCGGCCGGGTCGGCGCCGCCCTCGTTGATCAGGTCTTCCAGCGCGGAACGCAGCGCCTCGCCGAACTCCGGGTCCATGGTGCCCGCGTTGTCGGCGGCCTCCTGCGGACCGGTCGGCCGGGGGAAGAAGAGCGGCCACTCGTCGGTGGTGCCGAGCGCGCCGGTGAAGGGGGAGTCGAACAGTGGCGCGTCCTCGGCCGCGCGGGCCTCCTGCTCGGCCCAGAACGCGCGGGCCTCGGTGATCTCCCGCTCGCGGTCGGCGGCGAGCGCCTCGGCGACGGCCCGGCGGATCGCGGCCTCGTCGACCGGTGCGGGTGCGGCGGCTGCGGCCCGGGCGTCCAGCCGGCGGGAGAGCCCCCGGAGGTGGACCAGCACAGCGGTCGACACGGTGATCAGTATCAGCAGGAGGAGGGTGTAGACGGCGCTCACGGAACGTACTCCTAGGGAGGAGTGGAACGGGGTTACCTCTCCACACTGCCCCATACGGGGCTGTTACCGCAGTGGCGAATGTCTACTTTGTCCGTGACTTTCGCTCTTGTCCCCAAATTGTTAGGTAACACCGTTCTACGCTGCGGAGTTGATCCGCTCCGCACTGTCGATTTCCGGGCCCGATTCGAAAGAAAAGAGGGCCGGATCGACCTCTCGGTGTGATCCGGCCCTCAATTACTCTGCGTCACTCCAAATGGGTGGTCTGGACCCTTCGGGGTTGACGTCCGAGGGTCAGCTGAGTCGCTCGACGACCATCGCCATGCCCTGGCCGCCGCCGACGCACATGGTCTCCAGGCCGAACTGCTTGTCGTGCCACTGCAGGGAGTTGATCAGCGTGGTGGTGATGCGGGCGCCGGTCATGCCGAAGGGGTGGCCGACGGCGATGGCGCCACCGTTGACGTTGAGGCGCTCGGGGTCGATGCCCAGGTCGCGGTAGGACGGGATGACCTGGGCGGCGAAGGCTTCGTTGATCTCGACGAGGTCGATGTCGTCGATGGTGAGGCCGGCGCGGCGCAGGGCCTGGCGGGACGCCTCGACGGGGCCGTAGCCCATGATCTCGGGGGAGAGGGCGCTGAGGCCGGTGGAGACGATCCGGGCGAGGGGCGTGATGCCGAGGTCGCGGGCCTTGGCGTCGGACATGATGACGAGGGCGGCCGCGCCGTCGTTGAGGGGGCAGCAGTTACCGGCGGTCACGGTGCCGTCGGGGCGGAAGACGGGCTTCAGGCCGGAGACGCCCTCCAGGGTGACGCCGGCGCGGGGGCCGTCGTCGGTGCTGACCACGGTGCCGTCGGGGAGGGTGACGGGCGTGATCTCGCGCTCCCAGAAGCCGGCCTTGAGGGCGGCCTCGGCGAGGTTCTGGGAGCGGACGCCGAAGGCGTCCTGGTCGGCGCGGGTGATGCCCTTGAGGGCGGCGAGGTTCTCGGCGGTCTGGCCCATCGCGATGTAGGCGTCGGGCAGCAGACCGTCCTCGCGCGGGTCGTGCCACTCGCCGCCGCCCTGCTCGGCGCGCCGGGCGGTACGGGCCTGGGCGTCGTCGAAGAGCGGGTTCATGGTGCCGGGCATGCCGTCGGAGGTGCCGTGCACGCTGCGGGAGACGGTCTCGACGCCGGCCGAGATGAAGACGTCGCCCTCGCCGGCCTTGATCGCGTGCAGCGCCATCCGGGTGGTCTGGAGGGAGGAGGAACAGTAGCGGGTGACGGTGGTCCCGGGCAGGTGGTCCAGGCCCATCTGGACGGCGACGATCCGCGCGAGGTTGTGGCCCTGCTCACCGCCGGGCAGGCCGCAGCCGAGCATCAGGTCCTCGATGTCGCGGGGGTCGAGCTCGGGGACCTTGGCCAGGGCGGTGGCGATGATGTGGGCGGTCAGGTCGTCGGGGCGGACGTCCTTGAGGGAGCCCTTGAAGGCCCGGCCGATCGGCGAACGGGCAGCGCTGACGATGACGGCTTCGGGCATGGCGGGCTCCTCGCTGAGTGACCTTCGGGCTGGGGGTCCGGGTGGCGGTCCGGCGGGAACGGCCGGACGCGCGCGCGGACGCCCGGGAGGAAAGTTACCGTCTGGTAGCTCAGGCGTCACTCGCCCCGGCGTGTGAGCTGGCCGACGTGTTCCCGTGATCGGCCCCGGGATCCGAGACCGGCCCGGCCGCAGGGCCCTCGGCGGCCCAGGTGCCCGGCAGGCCGACCCGCAGCCGGTGACGCAGCAGCGCCCAGCGCCGGGCCGCGCCCTCGGCCCCGACGGCCGCCACCTCGGTGCCCGAGCGGCCCGCCGCGGCGGCCGCGGCCACCGCCACCGGCAGCAGCTCCTCGCCCGGCACCGGGCCGGCCGGCCGCTCCTCCTCGGGCCAGAGGCCGAGCACCGCGCAGAGCGAGGGCAGGACGGCCATCGCCGCCGTCGCGTAGCCCTGGGCGGAGGGGTGGTAGCGGTCGGCGGCGAACATCTCGGGCCGGGCCGCGAACTCCGGCCCGAGCAGGGAGCCCAGCGAGACCGTCCGGCCGCCGGCCTCCACCACGGCGATGGTCTGCGCGGCCGCCAGCTGCCGGCTGACCCGCCGGGCCACCCAGCGCAGCGGCGGACGCACCGGCTTGATCGTGCCGAGGTCCGGGCAGGTGCCGACCACCACCTCGCAGCCGTTGGCGCGCAGCGCGGCGACCGCCTCGCCGAGATGGCGCACCGCGAGCTGGGCCGGGCTGTGCCGGGTCACGTCGTTGGCGCCCACCATGATCACGGCGATGTCGGGGCGGTGCGGCAGGGCCAGCTCCAGCTGGCCGGAGAGGTCGGCGGAGCGCCCGCCGGAGCGGGCCACGTTGACCAGCCGGACCGGCCGCTCGGCCACCGACGCCAGACCTGCGGCGAGCAGCGCGCCCGGGGTCTCGCGGGCCCGCAGCACCCCCAGGCCGGCGGCGGTGGAGTCGCCGAGGAAGGCCAGCACCAGGGGCGGCTGCCCGGCGGTGGCGCCGTCGGCGAAGGCCTCGCCGTAGACGCCGTCGGCCTTGGGCGGGTCGCCCTGGAGGATGCCGATCGCCTGCACGGCCAGTTTGCTCTCGGTCAGCAGTACCCCGACCAGGCCCACGCCCAGCAGGCCGAGCCCGCCGCCCCCGTACGCCGCCGCGGTGGCGATCCGCCGGGCCACCCGGGCCCGCGACTCCTGCGTCCCTGGCATCCGGCACCCCCTTCGCGTCCTCGTGCCGCCCCCCGGCGGGGCCGCCCCTCGCGTTGCCTGTACACCTCCTACCCGTCCTCGGCCGTGCGCTATCGACCGGACTGGGCCATCCGTGGGCGTGCGACGGGGCGCGCGGTCGGAGGTGGGGGCGGGCGTCCGGTCCCTGGGCGGGCGCGCGGACGGCCGGAGCGGGGGTGGTGGGGAGGGGGCGGGGACGGGGCCGGAGGAGGCCGGGAGGGAGTGTGGCGCAGGGGAGAGCTGGGGCCGGTGGCACGCCCTAGGCTTTGCAGTACCGAAAGCACTCGCATGCCCACAGACCGGGAGGACCCCCGTGCGGTACCACAACTCGATCATCGACCTGGTCGGCAACACGCCCTTGGTCAAGCTCAACAAGGTCACCGACGGCATCAGCGCGACGGTGCTGGCGAAGGTCGAGTACTTCAACCCCGGCGGCTCGGTGAAGGACCGGATCGCGATGCGCATGATCGAGGCCGCCGAGGCCTCGGGCGCGCTGAAGCCCGGCGGCACGATCGTGGAGCCGACCTCCGGCAACACCGGTGTCGGCCTGGCGATCGTGGCCCAGCAGAAGGGCTACAAGTGCATCTTCGTCTGTCCGGACAAGGTGTCCACCGACAAGATCAATACGCTGCGCGCGTACGGCGCCGAGGTGGTCGTCTGTCCGACCGCGGTCGCCCCGGAGCATCCGGACTCCTATTACAACGTCTCGGACCGCCTGGTCCGTGAGACGCCGAACGCCTGGAAGCCGGACCAGTACTCCAACCCGGACAACCCGGCCTCGCACTACCACTCCACCGGCCCGGAGCTCTGGGAGCAGACCGGCGGGCGGATCACCCACTTCGTGGCCGGCGTCGGCACCGGCGGCACCATCTCGGGCACCGGCAACTACCTGAAGGAGGTCTCCGGCGGCAAGGTCAAGGTCGTCGGCGCCGACCCGGAGGGCTCGGTCTACTCGGGCGGCACCGGCCGGCCGTACCTGGTCGAGGGTGTCGGCGAGGACTTCTGGCCGACCGCCTACGACCGCGGCGTCGCGGACGAGATCGTCGCCGTCTCCGACAAGGACTCGTTCCAGATGACCCGCCGCCTCGCGAAGGAGGAGGGCCTGCTGGTCGGCGGCTCCTGCGGGATGGCCGTGGTCGCCGCGCTGGAGGTGGCCAAGCGGCTGGGCCCGGACGACGTCGTGGTCGTCCTGCTGCCGGACGGCGGCCGCGGCTACCTGTCGAAGATCTTCAACGACGACTGGATGGCCGACTACGGCTTCCTGCCGTCGGCCACCGACGAGGCGCACATCGCCGAGGTGCTGGCCCGCAAGGACGCCATCGAGCACGAGGGCATTCCGCAGTTCGTCCACATGCACCCCAACGAGACCGTCGCCGAGGCGGTCCGGGTCCTGCGCGAGTACGGCGTCTCGCAGATGCCGGTGGTCTCCCCGGGGGCCGGCCACCCCGACATCATGGCCGGCGAGGTGATCGGTTCGGTGGCCGAGAAGCTCCTGCTGGAGGGCGTCTTCGCGAACGAGATCCAGCTCACCGACACGCTCGACAAGGTGATGTCCAAGCCGCTGCCGGTGGTCGGCTCGGGCGAGACGGTCACCAACCTGATGACCGTGCTGGAGAAGGCCGACGCGGCCGTGGTGCTGGTGGAGGGCAAGCCGCAGGGCATCGTCACCCGCCAGGACCTGCTGGGCTTCCTCGCGGGCCGCGGCTCGCACTGACCGGCTCGCACTGACCGGCTCGCGCCGGCGGGCCCGTACCGGTGGGGCCGTACCGGTGGGGCCGCGCTGACCCGGCTCGAACGGGCGGGCCCGCGGTGACGGCCACTCACCCCGGTGGTCCGACCGGACGGCTGAGGGTTCGTCCGCGGGCGAAGTGGTACATCGGCGTCACCTGCGCGCAGCACGCGCTTAACAACGGTCGGGCATCGTTGAGGTCAACGGCAAGACGCCGAGTGAGGCGACAGTGACCGACCGGGAGCGGCTCCCCGGTGGCCGCGGTCGTCTCCGGACACGTCGGACGGTCCTGACCCGGCCTGCCGTGTCCTGCCCTCCCCGCCCGGTCTCCGGGCAGGAGGGGCCCGCCGCGGGTGACGTCGTCGTCCCGCCCCTGTCCGGCTACGGCCGGTCGACAGGGTGCGACGGCTCCCGCGGTCACCACCGCGCCGCTTGGCGCGTCTCCGCGGCTCCCGGGTGGGGGAGTCCGGCGGAGACGGCAGGGCCGGTCCCTCCTCGGAGGGGCCGGCCCTTCCCGTGTGTGTGGGGGGAGGGGTTGTCGCCCGCTCGCCTCCGGGCGGTTTCCCGTACGCTCGCTCGCATGACCAGCACTGACACGACCGGCCAGGACGAACCGCGCTACGTCCGGCTCAGCATCGAGCTCATCGCCGAGATCACCGACGAGGGGGCGCTCAAGGCGGCGGCCCTGCAGCAGGTGACGGAAGACGAGTACCTCGACGACGAGGAGCGCGCCCAGTCCGTCGAGGCCATCGAGGTGGACCCGTCGGGTTCGCTCGCGCACTTCATCGACCCGGTCGCCCTGCTCGGCGACGTCCCGGGCGTCGAGCTCGCCTCGGCGACCTGGGAGTCCGCGCAGACCGAGTTCGACGCCGAGGGGGAGGGCTGGGACGAGTACGCGGTGGAAGAGTCCGCCGAGTAGTCTCCGCCCGCCTTCGTCACGGCCTGTGAGTGCCCGGTCTGCGATCCGCAGGCCGGGCATTTTGTCCATATTTGGCGGGAAGTTGAGTAGTCTCATACGATCGCTTCCCGTTGGTGATGGAACCGTGAAGGGGCGGATTGCGTTTCTGTATCCGTAATGCCCGGGATGATCAGCAGGGAGAACGCGACGTGACGGCACGGGACGGTCAGGGCCGGGCGGCCGGAGGAAACTGGAGCCGGCGCGGGGTGCTGGCCGGTCTGATCGGTGCGCCGGTCCTCCTGCTGGCGGCCTGCAACGACACCAAGGGCGACGGCGGGACCGGCGCGGGCGGTGGGTCCGGCTCCGGCAACGGGTCCGCGGGTGGCGGCGGAGCCGCCACGGGCAGTGGCGCGAGCGCGAGCGCGAGCAGCTCGCCGAAGACCTCGGTGGCCGTCATCACCGTCACCCCCGCCGACGGCTCCACCGCCGCCAGCTTCAGCGAGCCGGTCAAGGTCACCGTCACGGGCGGCACCCTCGGCGCGGTCAAGGTCGCCGACTCGACCGGCAAGGCGCTGGCCGGGGAGCTCTCCTCGGACGGCACCAGCTGGACGTCCGCCGCCGCGCCGGCCAGCGGCACCAAGTACACCGTCTCCGCCTCGGCCACCGACAAGGACAAGCTGGAGGCGGACGCCAACGCCGTCTTCACCACGGCGACCCCGGCCAACACCTTCGTCGGCTACTTCACCCCCGAGGACGGCTCGGTCGTCGGCGTCGGCATGCCGGTCTCGATCAACTTCAGCAAGCCGGTGAGCGACCGCAAGGCCGTCCAGCAGGCGATCACCGTCATAGCCGAGCCCGGCGTCGAGATCGTCGGGCACTGGTTCTCCAGCACCCGCCTGGACTTCCGGCCGCAGGAGTACTGGGCCAAGGGCACCAAGGTCACCGTGAAGCTCCGGCTCAAGGACGTGCAGGCGGCCAAGGGCGTCTACGGCACCCAGTCCAAGGACGTCCGCTTCACCGTCGGCCGCGCGCAGACCAGCGTCGCCGACCTCGCCGCCAAGAAGCTCACCGTCACCACCGACGGCCAGGTCAGCGCCGTCTACGCGATCTCCGGCGGCTCGCCCGAGTACCGCACCTGGGGCGGCAAGATGGTCATCTCGGAGCAGTACCAGCAGACCCGGATGAACTCGCAGACCGTCGGCCTCGGCAGTGAGTACGACATCGCCGACGTGCCGCACGCCCAGCGCCTGACCACCTCCGGCACCTTCATCCACGGCAACTACTGGTCGCCGACGTCGATCTTCGGCAGCCAGAACACCAGCCACGGCTGCGTCGGCCTGAAGGACACCAAGGGCGGCCAGGACCAGAGCGCGGACGGCTACAAGTTCTACAAGAGCTCGATGATCGGCGACGTCGTCGAGGTCGTGAACTCCGGCGACAAGACGGTCGAGCCCTCCAACGGGCTGAACGGCTGGAACCTCGGCTGGGCCGCCTGGAAGGCAGGCAGCGCGATCTGAGCCCGCCCGGCGGCCGCCGAAGGGTCGGGGCGGCCGTCGAACCACCAGGGCGGCCGCCGAACGCGACGGCCGAAACCCGCCGGACCCCGGGCGGCTCCGGCGGCAGGCTGGACGCATGACCACCACGCCCGCCGTACCCGCCCTGGCCGTCGGCCCGATCGATCCGGCCGTCCACCTCGCCCTGCTGGAGCGCGACGACGCCGGGTGCCCGCCGGTCCGGTCGGTGGACCGGACCGGCGGCGCCCCGCTGCGCTGCTGCCTCACCCGCGCCCTGCCCGGCGACCGGATCGCCCTGGTCGGCTACGCGCCGCTGCGCCGCTGGGCCGCCCGGACGGGCGCCGAACCCGGTCCGTACGACGAGGTCGGCCCGGTGTTCGTGCACGCCGACCCGTGCCCCGGCGCGGGCGCGTCCTGGCCGGCCGGGTTCCACCTCGGCGCGCGGGTGCTGCGCGCCTACGACCGGCGCGGCCACATCCTGCGCGGTGTGCCCGTCACCCCCGACACCGCCGAGGCGGCCGCCGCCGAGCTGCTCGCCGATCCGGAGGTGGCCGTGGTGCACGTCCGGGCGCTGGAGTTCGGCTGCTTCCAGCACGAAGTCCGGCGCGCCTGAGGTCCGGCCCACCTGGGGCCGGGCGTGCTTCAGGCCGGGCGCGCCCGGCTCGCGCCGGCGCCCGGCTCCCGTCAGCCCTCGCTGCGGGCCACGCCGATCGGGCAGCTGGCGCCCGTGCCGCCGAGGCCGCAGTAGCCGTTCGGGTTCTTGGCGTCGGACAGGTACTGCTGGTGGTACGGCTCCGCCGGGTAGAACGGCCCCGCCGGGGCGATCTCGGTGGTGATCGGCCCCAGGCCGATCGCGGTCAGCGCCGGCTGGAAGGCCTCCCGCGCGGCGGCCACGGTGGCGGCCTGGGTCGGCGAGTGCGTGTAGACGGCCGACCGGTACTGGGTGCCGACGTCGTTGCCCTGCCGGTTGCCCTGGGTCGGGTCGTGCGCCTCCCAGAAGGTCTTCAGCAGCCGCTCGTACGAGATCACCGCCGGGTCGAACACCACCCGGACCGCCTCGGTGTGGCCGGTCAGCCCGCTGCACACCTCCTCGTACGTCGGGTGGGGGGTGTGCCCGCCCTGGTAGCCGACCAGCGTCGTCCAGACGCCGGGCAGCCGCCAGAACGTGCGCTCGGCGCCCCAGAAGCAGCCCAGCCCGAAGTCGGCCACCTCCAGCCCGGCCGGGTACGGACCGGTGAGCGGGGTGCCGAGCACGGTGTGCGGCTCGCTCAGGGTGAAGCCCGGCGACTCCCGGCCGGGCAGCGCCTGGTCGGCGGGAACGAGCGAGGTCTTGTGGCGGTTGAACAGCACGGCCTGCTCCAGCTGGTCGGGAAGGGTTGTGCAGGTTTCAACGCTGCCGGACGCCGCCGGATTCCGGGCAGCGCCGGTGCTTTCCGGACGGCGCCGCCCCTTCGGGAGGCGCCCCGGCGTTCGCCCACTACGCTCGTTGTCATGACCGAGCACCAGCTTCCCCAGGGCTTCGAGACTCTCGCCATCCACGCGGGTCAGGAAGCAGACCCCCAGACCGGGGCCGTCGTCACGCCGATCTACCAGGTGTCCACCTACAAGCAGGACGGGGTGGGCGGCCTCCGGGGCGGTTACGAGTACAGCCGTAGCGCCAACCCGACCCGGACCGCGCTGGAGGAGTGCCTCGCGGCACTGGAGGGCGGCGCCCGCGGCCTGGCCTTCGCCTCCGGCCTGGCCGCCGAGGACACCCTGCTGCGCACCATCCTCAAGCCGGGCGACCACATCGTGATCCCCAACGACGCCTACGGCGGTACCTTCCGGCTGTTCGCCAAGGTCCTGACCCGCTGGGGCGTCGAGTTCTCCGTCGCCAACACCCAGGACCTGTCGACCGTTCGCGAGGCGCTGCGCCCCAACACCCGCGCGGTCTGGGTGGAGACCCCGTCCAACCCGCTGCTGGGCATCACCGACCTGACCGCGCTCGCCGAGATCGCGCACGGCGCCGGCGCGCTGCTGGTGGTCGACAACACCTTCGCCAGCCCCTACCTGCAGCAGCCCATCGCGCTCGGCGCGGACGCGGTCGTGCACTCCACCACCAAGTACATGGGCGGTCACTCCGACGTCGTCGGTGGTGCGCTGGTGCTGGCCGAGGCGGGCCTCGGTGAGGAGGTCGCCTACCACCAGAACGCGATGGGCGCCGTCTCCGGCCCGTTCGACGCCTGGCTGGTGCTGCGCGGGATCAAGACCCTCGGGGTCCGGATGGACCGGCACAGCTCCAACGCCGAGAAGGTCGCCGAGCTGCTGGCGGGCCACCCCAAGGTCAGCCAGGTGCTGTACCCGGGCCTGCCCGAGCACCCCGGCCACGACATCGCCGCCAAGCAGATGAAGGCGTTCGGCGGCATGGTCTCCTTCCGCGTCAACGGCGGGGAGGAGGCGGCGGTCGAGGTCTGCAACCGCGCGCAGCTCTTCACCCTCGGTGAGTCGCTGGGCGGTGTCGAGTCGCTCATCGAGCACCCGGGCCGGATGACCCACGCCTCGGTGGCCGGTTCGGCCCTGGAGGTGCCCGCCGACCTGGTGCGCGTCTCGGTCGGCATCGAGTCGATCGACGACCTGCTCGCCGACCTCCAGCAGGCGCTCGGCCAGTAGTCCCCGGCCGGGCTCTACGCGCCCTGCCGGCCCGCCGTGTACGACTCCATGGAGTGGTTGAAGCGGGCCAGCAGGGCGCAGAACACGTGCTGTTCCTCGGGTGGCCAGTCGGCCACCAGCCGGCGGGCCAACTCGGCCCGCCCGGCGCGGACTTCGGCCAGCCGACGGGCGCCGATCGGGGACAGTGCGAGCCGCACGGCGCGGCGGTCGGCCGGGTCCTGGACCCGGCCGACCAGCCCGGCGGCGACCAGCGGGGCGACCTGCCGGGTGACGGTGGAGGAGTCGACGCCCAGCGCGTCGGCCAGCGCCTTGACGTTGGCGGGCCCGTGCCGCTCCAGCCGGTCGAGCAGCAGGTAGGCGGCCCGGTCCAGCGCGCCCACGCCGTCGGAGCTGCGGACCTGCTCCATGCGTCGGGCGAACACCGCCAGCTGGTACTGGAGTTGGGCGTGCAGGGGGTCGGTGCGGTCGGTGGCCTGGGGCGAGGTCGTCGTCATCGCGGCTCACGATCGTCGTGCGGTGAGGGAGGCTCAGAACCAGCAGCGTACGCGGGCCGGGCGGGCCCGGGAACAGTGCCGACACGCCCGGTTGGCGCTCCCGCCCAGCCGCGGGGGCCGGTGCGTGGAGCCCCGCCCTCCCGTCGGCCGGGCGAACGGCGCCACTTCGGTGGGCGGGCCCTAGGCTGGCGCCATGCACAGCTGGCCGATCACCATCGACGATGTCCGCGGCGCCCAGAAGATGCTCGCCGGGGTCGCCCGGGTGACGCCGATGGAGGGCAGCCGGCACCTGTCCGCGCTGGTCGGCGCGCCGGTCCACCTGAAGTGCGAGAACCTCCAGCGCACCGGTTCGTTCAAGCTGCGCGGGGCGTACGTGCGGATCGCGGGCCTCTCGCCGGTCCAGCGGGCCGGCGGTGTGGTCGCGGCGAGCGCCGGGAACCACGCCCAGGGCGTGGCGCTGGCGGCCGCGCTGCTCGGGGTCCGCTCGACGGTCTTCATGCCGGTGGCCGCGCCGCTGCCCAAGGTCGCGGCGACCCGCGAGTACGGCGCCGAGGTCCGGCTGGCCGGAGCCACGGTGGACGAGGCGCTGCGGGCCGCGCAGCACTACGCGGAGGCGACCGGCGCGGTGTTCATCCACCCCTTCGACCACTGGGACGTGGTCACCGGCCAGGCCACCGTGGGGCTGGAGATCCTGGAGCAGTGCCCGGAGGTGCGGACCATCCTGGTCGGGGTGGGCGGCGGCGGGCTGCTGGCCGGGATCGCGGCGGCGGTGAAGCCGATCCGCCCCGACGTGCGGGTGATCGGGGTGCAGGCGGCCGGTGCGGCCGCGTACCCGCCCTCGTTGGCGGCCGGTCGGCCGGTGACGCTGGAGCGCTACGCCACCATGGCGGACGGGATCATGGTCGGCCGGCCCGGGGACATTCCGTTCGAGATCGTCAACGCCCTGGCGGACGGTGTGCGGACGGTCTCCGAGGACTCGCTCTCCCGGGCCCTGCTGCTCGGCCTGGAGCGGCTGAAGCTGGTGGTCGAGCCGGCCGGGGTCAGCCCGGTGGCGGCCCTGTTGGAGCAGCCGGGCTCCTTCGAGGGCCCGGTGGTGGCGGTGCTCTCGGGCGGCAACATCGATCCGCAGCTGATGCAGCGGGTGCTCCGGCACGGCCTGGCGGCGGCCGGCCGCTACCTGTCGCTGCGGGTGCGGCTGGCGGACCGGCCGGGGGCGCTGGCCGACCTGCTCGGGGTGCTCACGCGGGTGGACGCGAACGTGCTGGACGTGGCGCACGTGCGGATCGACCCCCAGCTGGGGCTGACCGAGGTCGAGGTGGACCTTCACCTGGAGACCAAGGGGCCGGAGCACTGCGCGGCGGTGCTCGGCGAGCTGAGGGACGCCGGGTACGTCGTCTCGCACTGAGGTGTCGAGTGCCCGCGCGGCGGTGGTGTCCGGCCCGGCCGGCGCGGCCCGGCGCGGGCCTTTCCGGTCCGCGACGCGTCGCACGTTCGGCCCCCTCGGGGCGAAGGCCGAGTCGCCCGCATGCCTGCATTCGGGGCAAAGTGGGACAGACCATTGGAATTCGCCCAATCGATAGCGTCGCTGTCGTCCGAGGAGATGAGGCAGGCCATGGCGCCAGCCATCCAAGCCGAGAACCTGGTGAAGACCTTCGGTGACGTACGCGCCCTGGACGGCGTCAGCCTCGACGTGCCCGAGGGCACGGTGCTGGGGCTGCTCGGCCCGAACGGAGCCGGCAAGACCACCACCGTGCGCGTCCTCACCACCTTGCTCCACCCCGATTCCGGCCGGGCGGTGGTCGCCGGGGTCGACGTCCTCAGACATCCCAACAAGGTCCGCAGCCTGATCGGCCTCTCCGGCCAGTACGCCGCGGTCGACGAGTACCTGACCGGGTTCGAGAACCTGCAGATGGTCGGTGAGCTGTACCAGATGACCGGCCGGGCCGCGAAGGCGCGCGCGCTGGAACTGCTGGAGTGGTTCAACCTCGCCGAGGCCAAGGACCGCACCGCCAAGACCTACTCCGGCGGTATGCGACGCCGGCTCGACCTCGCCGCCGCGCTGGTCGTGCGGCCGCCGGTGATGTTCCTGGACGAGCCGACCACCGGTCTCGACCCGCGCAACCGGCTCGCCCTCTGGGAGGTCATCGAGACCCTCGTCGAGCAGGGCACCACCCTGCTGCTCACCACCCAGTACCTGGAGGAGGCGGACCGCCTCGCCCACGACATCGCGGTCGTCGACCACGGCCGGGTGATCGCCCGGGGCACCGCCGACCAGCTGAAGGCACAGATCGGCGGTGAGCGGATCGAGGTCGTGGTGCACCGCGCCGACCTCGTCGCCGAGGCCCTCCAGGCCCTGTCCGCGTACGCCAAGGGTGATCCGGCGGTGGAGAAGAACACCCGCCGGATCACCGTGCCGGTCAGCGGCGGCGCCCGGGTGCTCGCGGACGCCATCCGCGAGCTGGACGCCCGCTCCATCGAGATCGACGACATCGGCCTGCGCCGGCCGACCCTGGACGACGTGTTCCTCTCGCTCACCGGTCACGTCACCGCGGCCGAGGACGAGGAGAACCGGGCCGCCGGCAAGGGCCGCGGCAAGGGGCACGGCAGGGGCCGGGCCGGTGAGGACGGCGAGGACCCGGACCAGCGGGCCGTCCCGGCCGGGAAGGAGCTGTGAGATGACGACGGCCACCGAGCACGCCATCGGCGGGGCGGTACCCAAGCAGCGCCGGGGCGCGGCCGCCACCCTGCACGACTCCTGGGTGGTCGCCCGGCGCAACCTGCGCCGGATGACCCGGATCCCCGAGATCGTGGTCTTCGGGCTGATGCAGCCCGTGATGTTCGTGCTGCTGTTCTCCTACGTCATGGGCGGGGCGATCCAGATCCCCGGGACGCAGGCCAGCTCCAACTCGTACATCCAGTTCCTGATGGCCGGCATCTTCGCGCAGACCGTCACCTTCGCCACGGCCGGCGCCTCCGCCGGCATCGCGGAGGACATGACCAAGGGGCTGGTGGACCGCTTCCGCTCGCTGCCGATGGCCCGGTCGGCGGTGCTGGTCGGCCGCACCCTGGCCGACCTCTGCCAGACCGCGTTCACCCTGGTCGTGCTGGCGGTGGTGGCGCTGCTGGTCGGCTGGCGGATCCACGAGGGCGTGCCGAAGGCGCTCGCCGCGTTCGGGCTGCTGCTCCTGCTCGGCTACGCGTTCTCCTGGATCGGCGCGCTGATCGGCCTCTCGGTCCGCAGCCCCGAGGCGGCCACCTCGGCCGGGCTGATCTGGCTCTTCCCGCTGACCTTCATCTCCAACGCGTTCGTGCCGATCAGCTCGATGCCGGGCTGGCTGCAGGGCATCGCCTACTGGAACCCGTTCAGTGCCACCGTGCAGGCCTGTCGCGACCTGTTCGGCAACCAGGTCGGGCCGGTGGACAGTGCCTGGCCGATGCAGCACGCGACGCTGATGTCGGTGCTCTGGTCGCTGGTCATCACCGCCGTGTTCTCCTGGCTGTCGGTGCGCAAGTACCGCTCGGCGTCGGGCTGAGCCCGGCCGCGGGCCTGCCTGCCCGGGGAATGCCGCGAGGGCGGCCGTGGAGGTCTCCACGGCCGCCCTCGGCGTCGGATGCGGGGGATCAGCCGTTGTGCGGCTTCGCCTCGGTGACGGTGACCGAGGCGGCCTTGCCGTTCGGCAGCTCGTACGTCGCCTCGTCGCCGACCTTCTTGCCGTCGATCGCGCGGCCCAGCGGCGACTGCGGCGAGTAGACGTCCAGGTCGTCGCTGCCGGCCATCTCGCGCGAGCCCAGCAGGAAGGTCATGGTGTCGTCCGCGTCGCCGTCGAAGGCGACCGTGACGACCATGCCCGGGGCCACCACGCCGGAGTCCGCCGGTGCCTCGCCGACCTTGGCACGCTCCAGGAGCTGGGTGAGCTGGCGGATCCGCAGCTCGTACTTGCCCTGCTCCTCCTTGGCCGCGTGGTAACCGGCGTTCTCCTTGAGGTCACCCTCTTCGCGCGCCGCCTCGATCTTCTGGGCGATCTCGATGCGCCAGGGGCCGCTCAGGTGGTCCAGCTCGGCCTTGAGCTGGTCGTAGCCGGACTGAGTGAGCCAGGTCACGTTCTCGCTGGTCTGGGTCACGGGTGCTCCTCGTAGGTGCTGGGGCTGTGCTGAGGGTGTGAGTCGTCAGCAGGGTGGCGGGTGCGGATATCGGTCGTAACTACAAAGCAACGCCCGCTCCCGTACCTCTTGGTGCGGAAGGGGCGAAACCACGAGCCTAACAACTCCCGCCGACAAGCGGGAGAGTCGTTGGCGCGTCATTGACGACAGCATTGCGCCGAGGTGTACAGGACCGGTGTGCGGGACATCCTGACGGATTCCCGCTCCGCCGATCGAATATGCGCCCGGGCGCGTCGCGATCGGGGGAGACTACTTGGCCGGTGTGCATCCCAGCAGCTCGGCGGTGGTGCCGCGGGCGGTGGTCCGCAGGGTCACCACGGCGTCGTAGTCGCCGCCGTCGGCCGGTACGGGGAAGTCGGCCACCCCGACCACCGCGCCGTCCTCGCCCTGCGAGCGGACGGTACAGCTGCCCGCCGTGCCGTCGCCCTTGCGGACCGCCAGGTGCAGCTGCATCTCGGTGTCCGAGACGGCCTGGAACGAGGGGACGCTGCCGTTGATGGTGGTCTCGCGGATCAGGTAGGAGCCGCCCAGCCAGGCCACCAGGCCCAGCCCCAGCACGGCGCAGACCGCGCCCGCCACCTTGAGACGGCGGTCGGACTCGCGGTCGCCGTGCCGGCCGTAGCGCCCCTCGGGCAGCTGCGGGGTGGTGGTGCCTGCGCTCATCGGGCTCAGTCCTCTCCGGGAGGTACCCCCCGCGGTGGTGCCGGGGGAATGCGACGCTCCTCCAGTCCGTCACTATAGGAGGGGCACGCCCGCGGCCGGTCCGGCGGGGGGCGCTGCTCGGCCGTGTCGGTGCCGTGCCGGCGGCGTGGTGAGGTCGTGCCGCGGCGCACCCGGCGGCAGGTCCGCGGTGACGCGGCCCGAACCGAGCGGCTCGGACGGTGGGCAGACCGGACTTCGCGGAAGGCCCAGACATTGTGGAAGGAACGCGCGCGTTGAGTGAGCAGTTGCGACTGATGGCGGTGCACGCCCACCCGGACGACGAGTCCAGCAAGGGCGCTGCCACCATGGCCATGTACGTCGACCAGGGGGTGGACGTGCTGGTGGCCACCTGCACCGGGGGGGAACGCGGGTCGGTCCTCAATCCCAAGCTGCAGGGCAAGCCGGAGATCGAGGAGAACATCCACGAGGTCCGGCGCAAGGAGATGGACGAGGCGCGACGGATCCTCGGGGTCAAGCAGGCCTGGCTGGGCTTCGTCGACTCCGGCCTGCCGGAGGGCGACCCGCTGCCCCCGCTGCCCGAGGGCTGCTTCGGCCTGAAGGACGTCGAGGAGGCGGCCGAGCCCCTGGTCCGGCTTATCCGCGAGTTCAAGCCGCAGGTCATCACGACCTACGACGAGAACGGCGGCTACCCGCACCCGGACCACATCATGACCCACAAGATCACCATGCGGGCCTTCGACGCCGCCGGTGACCCGGACGCCTACCCGGACGCCGGCGAGCCCTGGCAGCCGCTGAAGCTCTACTACAACCACGGCTTCCCGATGGGCCGGATCCGCGAACTGCACGCGTACCTCACCGAGCACGGCCACGAGTCGCCGTACGGCGAGTGGATCGAGGGCTGGGAGAAGAGCGGCCGCAAGGAGCGCGAGATCACCACCCGGGTCCGCTGCGAGGACTGGTTCGAGACCCGGGACCGCGCGCTGATCGCGCACGCCACCCAGATTGACCCGGACGGGCCGTGGTTCCGCGTCCCGCTGGAGGTCCAGCGGGAGGTCTGGCCGACCGAGGACTACGAGCTGGCCCGGACCCTGATCGACGTCGACCTGCCGGAGGACGACCTGTTCGCCGGCCTGCGCACCCCGACCCTGGCGGCCGAGGCCGCCGACACGCGCGACTGAACCACCCCCCGATGGCCCGGCTCCCCGTGAGTCGGGCCACCATAGAGATATGAGCGCCCCCGTGAACCTCACCCACCTCGCCGCCGAGCTCGCCCTCGACGAGACCAAGGTGACCCCCGGACTGCTGGGCTTCGTCGTCTTCGCCGCCCTCGGCGTGGCCACCTGGTTCCTGGTCAAGTCGATGAACAAGCAGTTCAAGCGCGTCGACTTCGTCGAGGAGCCGGAAGCCCCGAAGGAGTGAGGCTCCGCCCCCGTCGGCGCGCCGATGCGCGAGGATGGGGGCATGCCGAACCGTCTCGCGGACGCGACCTCGCCGTATCTGCAGCAGCACGCCGACAACCCCGTCGACTGGTGGCCCTGGGGCCCCGAGGCGTTCGCGGAGGCGGAGCGCCGGGGGGTGCCGGTGCTGCTGAGTGTGGGGTACGCGGCCTGTCACTGGTGCCACGTGATGGCCCACGAGTCGTTCGAGGACGACGAGCTGGCCGCGTACGCCAATGAGCGGTTCGTCGCGGTGAAGGTCGACCGCGAGGAGCGGCCGGACGTCGACGCGGTCTACATGGAGGCCGTGCAGGCGGCGACCGGGCAGGGCGGCTGGCCGATGACGGTCTTCCTCACGCCCGAGAAGGACCCGTTCTACTTCGGGACGTACTTCCCGCCCGAGCCCCGGCACGGGATGCCGTCCTTCCGGCAGGTGCTGGAGGGCGTCGACGCGGCCTGGCGGGACCGGCGGGAGGAGGTCGGCGAGGTCGCCGGCCGGATCCGGGCGGACCTGGCCCGGCGGGCCTCGGTGTACGCGGTCGGCGGCGGGGTCCACCGGCCGCCGGGTGAGGCGGAGTTGCACGAGGCGCTGGTCGCGCTCGGCCGGGACTTCGACGCCCGGCGCGGCGGCTTCGGCGGCGCGCCCAAGTTCCCGCCGGCCATGGTGATCGAGTTCCTGCTGCGCCACCACGCCCGGACCGGCTCGGCGGCCGCGCTGGAGATGGCCGTCCGGACCGCCGCCGCGATGGCCCGCGGCGGGATCCACGACCAGCTCGGCGGCGGCTTCGCCCGGTACGCGGTGGACGCCGACTGGGTCGTCCCGCACTTCGAGAAGATGCTGTACGACAACGCGCTGCTGCTCCGCGCGTACCTGCACCTGTGGCGGGCCACCGGCTCGCCGCTCGCCCGTCGGGTGGCGCTCTCCACGGCGGACTTCCTGCTGCGTGAACTGCGCACCCCCGAGGGGGCGTTCGCCTCGGCGCTGGACGCGGACAGTCTGGACCGGGAGAGCGGCGCCTCGGTCGAGGGCGCGTACTACGCCTGGACGCCCGCGCAGTTGGCCGAGGTCCTGGGGGAGGCGGACGCGGCCTTCGCCGCGGAGCTCTACGAGGTGACCGAGGCGGGCACCTTCGAGCACGGCGCCTCGGTGCTGCAACTGCTCTCCGACCCGCGGGACGACGAGGCGGCCGAGCGGGTCCGGGCCGCCCTGTTCGCGGCGCGGGCCGAGCGGCCGGCGCCCGCCCGGGACGACAAGGTGGTCGCCGCCTGGAACGGGCTGGCCGTCGCCGCGCTCGCCGAGACCGGTGCGCTGCTGGAGCGGCCCGACCTGGTCGAGGCCGCCGAGCGCGCCGCCGACCTGCTGCTCGCCGTCCACCTCACGCCCGACGGCCGGCTGCTGCGCACCTCCCGGGACGGCCGGGCCGGGGCCAACGCGGGCGTCCTGGAGGACTACGCGGACACCGCCGAGGGCTTCCTCGCGCTGTACGCCGTGACCGGCGCCGCGGAGTGGCTGCAGCTCGCCGGCGGGCTGCTGGACACCGTGCTGAAGCACTTCGCGGACGAGGCCTCCGGCGCGCTCTTCGACACCGCCGACGACGCCGAGGAGCTGATCCGGCGGCCGCAGGACCCGACCGACAACGCGACCCCGTCCGGCTGGACGGCCGCCGCCGGGGCGCTGCTCACCTACGCCGCGTACACCGGGTCGGCGCGCCACCGCACGGCCGCCGAGCGGGCGCTCGGCATCGTCGGGGCGCTCGCCACCCGGGCACCGCGGTTCATCGGCTGGGGCCTGGCCGTCGCCGAGGCGCTGGTGGACGGGCCGCGCGAGGTCGCGGTGGTCGGCCCGGCGGGGGATTCGGCGACGGCCGCGCTGCACCGGGCGGCGTTGCTGGGCACCGCGCCCGGTGTGGTGGTCGCGGTCGGCGAGCCGACGGCGGTCGGTGGGTCGGCGCCGGTCGGCGGGTCGGGTGACTGGCAGGGCGACTGGCCCGGGACCGGGCCGGAGGCCGCCGGGGTGCCGTTGCTCGCGGACCGGCCGCTGGTGGGCGGAGCGCCCGCCGCGTACGTCTGCCGGCACTTCGCCTGTGAGGCGCCGACCACCGATCCGGCGGTGCTGGCCGAGCGGCTGGGCGCGGCCGAGCGGTAGCGGGTCGCGCTCCCCGGCGTGCCGGGCGCGGTGGACGAGCGGACGGCCGACGGGGGCTGCGCCTCCGGGAGGACGGCGGTACCCCGGTCGCGATGGCCGGCAACAGCCCGGTGAACGCCGGCATGTCGCGGATCGGCCCGGTCCGCACGCCGGGCGAGCGGCGCGGCCGCGGCTACGCGAGCGGCGTCACCGCGGCCGCCACCGCGCACGCGCTCGCACAGGGGGCCACCGAGGTGCTGCTCCACACCGATCTGGCCCACCCGACCGGCAACTCGATCTACCAGCAGCTCGGTTACCGGCCGGTGGAGGACTGCCTGACGGTGGGCTTCCGGCGCTGGGCCTTCGGCGCTGGGGCGCGCTACTCCCAGTCCCAGCGGACGCCGAGCAGACAGGGCTGCAGGGCGGTCGCCACCAGATGGACGCAGTGGTGGCCGTCCAGGGTCAACTCCTCGGTCTCGTAGGGCTTCTCGCCGGGGGAGCGGAGCGCGAAGCGGTGGCAGCGGACGGGCAGCGCGTCGGGGTGGAAGGTGACCTGGAGGACGTACTGGCCGGCGCCGGAGTTGAAACCGCGGACGTACTCGCAGCCGGGTGTGGGGGACGGGCTGGCGTCGAAGCCGTAGCCGAGCAGATGGGTGTCGCCGGCCCGCATCCGGCGGTCGAGGAGGAGTTCGGCGACCAGCAGGTCGTGGGTCTGGTCGCGGCGGATCCGGCCGGGGCGGCAGTTCTCCTCGGCGCGCACCCCGACCCGGGTGATGTCGCAGCCGGGATCCCCCTGGTAGAGGGCCAGGTAGCGGTCGATGCCGTCGCGGTGGGCGCGCAGCGCGTGCTGGGAGTCGCGGCGCAGCAGTTGGCGGTCGGCGCCGATCCGGATCCGCTCGATGTGGGTGATGGTGTGCAGCCCGGTGTCGCGCGGGCTCGCGAGGGCGGTGAGCAGGTCGTCGACGGCGGCGGCCGGGGAGATGAGGTCCCGGTACGGGCGGACGGGTGGACCGGCCTGGTCGGCGGGGGTGGCACGGCGGGGGCCGAGCAGCCGGGTGAGGGAGTGCTCGGGGAGGTCCAGGACCTCCTCCAGGGCCCGGACGGCGCGCAGCGACTCGGGGCGTTCGGGCCGGCGGCGGCCCTGCTGCCAGTAGCTGAGGCTGGTGACCCCGACGTGGACGCCGCGCAGGGCGAGGTGCCGGCGGACGCGGTGCAGGGCGAGGCCGCGGGCGGTGATGGCGGTGCGCAGGGCCACGTGGAACGGGCCGGTGCGCAGTGCGGTGGCGAGGTCGGCCTGGTCGTTCCGCTGCATGGCGGCCTCCTCGGTGGGCGGGCAGGGCGGACACCGGTTGGTCGTGAATATTCACATGTGGAAGGCGGTTTGTCACCGGTCCCGGCCTGCCGCGCGGGCGTTTCGGGGGTGGCGTTCACAACTGGGCCGGGCCGTTCACACCGTCTTTCGCGGCCTGTGACGGCCGTTGACCAGCTTCTGTCAACGGCGCGATGCTCGGTGACGCGATCCGGACCGCACCCAGAAGGAACCCCCACTCCTCTGCTGTGCAAGGAGACACTCCCCCATGCCAGTTCCACGGATACGTCTGCGCCGCGCCGTCGCGGCGCTCGCGCTGGGCGTGCTCGGCCCGGCGCTCAGCGTCGCGGCGACCACCCCCGCCTCGGCGGCCCCGGCCCCCACCGGTGCCGCCGCCCAGGTCCGTCCGGCCGCGGCGCCGGGCAGCACGGCCGATCTGGCCGGCACGTTCAAGAAGCTCAACATCACCATGCAGCAGCAACAGCAGACCAACTGGTGCTGGGCGGCGAGCGGCAACACCATCGCCACCTGGTTCGGCTACGGCTACAGCCAGAACCAGTTCTGCAACGCCGCGTTCGGCCGCTCGATCAACTCCAGCTGCCCCAACAACCAGGCCACACTGGGCGATGTCCAGAACGGTCTGAGCCGGGTCGGCATCAACCCCGGCTCGTACGTCACCGGCTACCTGCGCTACAGCACGCTGCAGACCGAGGTGAACGCCGACCGGCCGGTGGAGACCCGGATCCAGTGGAGCTCCGGCGGCGGCCACATGCACGTCGTCTACGGCTACGACACCGCGAGCAACTGGGTCTACTGGGGCGACCCGTGGCCCTCCAACACCCGCTACAACTGGGCGGACTACACCTACTACGTGTCCAACGGCACGTTCTCCTGGACCCACTCCCTGTACCGGATCGGCGCGTGAGGGCGGCCATGACCAGCATCCGTAACGCGGCCGTCGCCGTCCTGCTCGCCGCCGGTCTCGGCCTGGCCGTCACCCCGGCCGCCCAGGCGGACACCCCGGCCGGCGGCCCCGCGGGCACCCCCGCGCCGGTCGGCGCGGCCGACCTCGCCCAGGCCCGCGGCGCCGTCCAGGACCAGGCCGTCCTGGACCGGTTGGGCCACTTCTTCGCGCGCGAGGGCGTGCCGCCGACCCGGCGGCTCACCATCGGCGCGGCCGAGGAGGCGCGGGCGGCGAGCGCGGCCGCGCCCCGGCTGACGGGCGACACCGTGCCCGTCTACACCCTGGACGCGGACTTCGTGGCCGGCTCCCCGGGCGCACCGGTGGCGAAGGCCGAGTACACCGCCAGCAAGGCCGTCTCGGCGGACGGCCAGGTGGCCTCGGTCTGGACGGTGAAGCAGGGCGAGACCTGGCGGGTGGTCAACATCGCCTCCGGCGGCGACGAGACCGACTACGCGGCGGTGGCGGCGGGCGGTGGCGGCGGGACGGCGTTCCGCGAGCCCCAGCTCAACGCCTGGTACGTGCTGCGGGCCGGCCGGGTGCTGCCGCTGGACGACGAGGCGCGGCGCTCGGTGGGCGAGGCCGGGGTCACCCTGGCCGCGTACCAGCGGCTGGTCCACCAGCGTTACGGGGACAAGCTGCCCGGCTCGGCGTACGACCGGGCGGGCAAGGGCGGCGGGTACCAGCCGGACGCCGGCGGGTCGGAGACCGCCGTCGCGTCCGGTGGTGGCGGCGCGCTGCCCGCCGTGACGGCGGGTGCGGCCCTGGGGGCCACCGCGCTGGTGGGCGCGGGCCTCGCGCGGCGGCGGCGGGCGGGTGCCAGGCGGGGATAGGTCACCGGCCGGGTGAGGCGGTGGGGTCCGGCCCGGTTGCCGGGCCCCGTCCGCCGGCGCGGGGCGCCCGTCCGCCGGTGGCCGGGCCCCGTCCGCCGGCACGGGGCGCCGTCGTGGTCAGAGGCCGGTGAAGCCGCGCTCCAGCACGGCGAAGGTGTGGTCGACCAGGTCCGCGATGTCCTGCTGGCCGCCGGTCTCGGCCCAGCGCAGTACGGTCTCGGTGGTCGCGGCCCCGATGGCCGCCGCGGTGATCCGCATCTCGAAGGTCGGCTCGTCGACCCCCTGCCGCCGGGTCAGCGCGGCGAGGTAGAGCCGCTGCGGGTCGTTCGCGGTCTCGTGCATCCTGGCGCGCAGCGCGGGGACGTCGCGGACCAGCCGCATGCGGGTGAGCAGCTCGTCCCGTTCGTCCTGGGGCAGTTCGCGGATCAGGCCGACCAGGGCCTCCCGGCAGGTGCGCAGAAACGGTTCGTCAGAGGGTCGGGCCAGCAGGGCGGTGACCATCGCGGGGTCGTACTCGTCGGTGAGGACGAGGTCCTCCTTGGTGGCGAAGTACCGGAAGAAGGTGGACTGCGAGACCTCGGCCGCCGCCGCGATCTGTTCCACGGTGGTGTTCTCGTACCCCTGGGCGGCGATCAGCCGGTAGGCCTCGTGACGGATCGCCTGGCGGGTCTTCAGCTTCTTCCGTTCGCGCAGCGACAGCGGCGCCTCCAGCATCGCCTGGACCGTGTGGGCCGGGCCTGCCGGGGGCGCCGTGGTCGGCTGCGTTGCGCTCATACCTTCGATTATCCGTGATCGGCGGCCGGGACGGCGGCGGTCTCCGCAGCGGGGTCGGCGGTCTCCGCGGCGGGGTCGGCGGCCTCGGCGCCGGGTGCTTCGGCGGGCGGCATCCGCAGCACGACCAGTACGGCCGAGAGCAGGGCGATCACCCCGGAGACCAGCAGGACCACCGTCATGCCGTGGACGTAGGCGGCGTGCGCGGAGGCCGCCAGGGCCTGGTCCCCGGAGGCGGCGGCCATCGCGTCGGCGGCGACCACCGACTGCTCGGCCCGGTGCGCGGCGTCGGCCGGGAGCGCGGAGACGTCCAGCGCACCGCGGTACGAACCGGCCAGCAGGCTGCCGAAGACGGCGACCCCGATCGCGCCGCCGACCTGGCGGAGCGTCTGCATCAGCCCGGCGCCGACCCCGGCCCGGGCCGGGGGCAGGGTCAGCAGCGCGGAGGCCTGGGCGGTGATGAGCGACAGGCCCATGCCCAGGCCGAGCAGGGTCAGCCAGACCGCCGCCGGGCCGTAGCCGTCGGAGACCGAGGTGCGGCTGCCGAGCAGCAGGGCGGCGGACAGCGAGGCCAGTCCGAGGCCGATCACCGCGCGGGGGCCGATCCGGGCGACCAGGCCCTCGCTGAGCTTGGCGGCCACCATCAGCCCGAGCATCATCGGCATCAGCCGCAGGCCGGTGCCGAAGGCGTCCGCACCCAGCACGCTCTGGAAGTACAGCGGCAGGACGAAGAACGCGCCGAAGAGCACCAGCGAGACCAGCGTCGCGGCCACCGCCGCCCAGCGGAAGGTCGGGTCCGCGAGCAGGGTGAGGTCGAGCATCGGGGCGCGCTGGTGGCGGCTGCGCAGTACCAGGGCGGTGAGGGCGACCAGCGAGCCGCCGATCATGCCCAGCACCAGCGGGTCGGCCCAGCCGCGTTCGGGCCCCTCGATGATGCCGTAGGTCAGCGTGGCCAGACCGCCCGCGCCGAGCACGGTGGCGAGCACGTCGATCCGGGGCGCGTCGGGGTTGCGGGTCTCCGGGAGCAGCAGGACGCAGGCGACGATGCCGATCACCGTCAGCGGGACGTTGATCACGAAGATCGCGCCCCACCAGAAGTGCTGCAGCAGGAAGCCGCCGATCAGCGGGCCGAGCGGGGTGCCGGCGGCGATCGCGGCGGACAGGATCGCGGTGGCGCGGCGCTGCTCGCCGGCGGGGAACAGGCCGGGGATCACCGCCAGCGACATCGGCATGACCAGCGCCCCGGCCAGGCCCATCGCGGCGCGGGCGGCGACCAGGGTGCCGGGGCTGTCGGCCAGCATGCCGACGGCGGAGGCGAGCCCGAACAGCGCGAGGCCGACGGTGAGGGTGCGGCGGCGGCCGAACCGGTCGCCGAGCAGGCCGGCCGGGAGCATCGCGGCGGCGAAGACCACGGTGTAGGAGTCCACGATCCACTGCTGCTGCCCGGTGGTGGCCTGGAGCTGGGAGGCCAGGGTGGGCAGGGCCACGTTGAGGATCGTCATGTCGAAGCTGATGACCAGGACGCTCAGCGCGACGGCGACCAGTGCCAGCCAGCGCCGGGGGTCGGGTCCGGGTGGAGCGGGCGTGGGCGGGACGGCGGGCGTGGGCACGGCAACCTCCAGGACGCTTGAGGGAGTCACTCTCAAATGACAGTAACTCCCAAAAGAGGCCGACCGTCAATGTCGAGGGTTCGGTACGACGGTCATCACGCTCCGTGACGTGTCCTGGAAGTGCGCGTTCCGCACAAGGAATTGACGCAACGTTGATCTGGCGTTCGCCGCCCCCGGGCGGCTCCGGGTGACGGACGGTAGATACGATGTGGCAATCGGTCAGTGCGGGCCGAAGCGTGCCGAGAGCGGAGAAGGGGTGGGGCGGCAGGAGCCGACCACGAGCCCGGCGCAGGAAGGGGAAGTCGAATGGCCGACAGGGAGTCGAGCGCCCAGATCTGGGGTGCGGCAGTGGTGGTGGTGTCCGCGTTGGCCGTGGTCGCGGCCTACCTGATCAACGGTGCCGTGTTGGTGCTGGGGGTCGCCGGGGTCGAGGTGCTGCTGCTGATGGTGTACGTCGGCCGGCGCTGGCAGCTGCTGCATCAGCAGGCCGGGCCGCGCGGGCGCCGTCCGGAGCGCGGGCACCGCCCCGGCCGGGGGGTCCCGGACGCCGCGCACTGCGAGCGCTGCCGCCGGGCCCGCGAGGCCCTGGACGCGCGGCAGGCCGGCTCCCGCCCGCACGGGGCGCGCGAGCGGCTGATCCGTGAGCACCCGGGCCGGGACCGTCCGGTGCGGGAGTTCCCGGCCCCGGGGTCCCCGGCCGCCGAGCACCCGACCCCCGGGTACCCGATCGCCGAGTACCCGAGCGCCGAGCGGCCGCCTGCCGAGCGCCGGACCGCCGGGTACCCGGCTCCCGAGCGCCCGGCCCCCGAGCGGCTGGTGTCCGACCACCCGGGTCACGACCACCCGGGTCACGACCACCCGGGTCACGACCACCCGGGTCACGACCACGCGGCCCATGAGCGCGTCGCACGGGAGCGGCCGGGGCGCGAGCGTCCGGCGTACGAGCGCCCGGGGCACGACGGCGGCCCGGCGCACGAGCGTCCGGACCGCGGCCGGCCGGGCCGCCCGGGCTCGGAGTGGACGGCGGAACGGGCGGCCGCCCGGTCGCAGGACCGGTCGACCGCCCGTCGCGGGGCGCCGGGTTCAGCCGGCCGTGCTGTACGCCACCAGTGAGACCCCGACGTACTGGACGATGAAGGCTCCGAGGGTGAAGGCGTGGAACACCTCGTGGAAGCCGAACCGGCGCGGTGAGGGATTGGGGCGCTTGAGCCCGTACACCACCCCGCCGACGCTGTAGAGCACCCCGCCGACGATCATCAGCACCAGCACCGCGACCCCGCCGGTGCGCAGGAAGTCCGGCAGGAAGAAGGCGGCGGCCCAGCCCAGCGCTATGTACACCGGCGTGTACAGCCAGCGCGGCGCGCCGACCCAGAACACCCGGAAGGCGATCCCCGCCAGCGCACCGCCCCAGACCGCCCAGAGCAGCAGCTGCCGGGCGCCGCCGTCCAGTAGCAGGATGGTGAACGGGGTGTAGGTGCCCGCGATGATCAGGAAGATGTTCGCGTGGTCGAGCCGGCGCAGTACGGCGTCGCCGCGCGGTCCCCAGGTGAAGCGGTGGTAGACCGCGCTGACCCCGAACAGCAGCCAGGCGCTGACGGAGTAGATCGCGCAGGCGACCTTGGCGGGGGTGGAGTCGGCCAGGCAGATCAGCACGATCCCGGCGGCCACCGCGGCGGGGAACATCCCGGCGTGCAGCCAGCCACGCCAGGTCGGCTTGCTCTCGGCACGCTCCGTGCTCCCCAGGAGCTCAGCAGTCATGGGCAGCATGCTACCCGCTACCTACGCCTCCGTAGGTTACTGACGCGTAGGAAGTGGTGCTCATCACTACTTGGACGTTTTGGAGTGTTCGGGGGTTGATCGCGAGGGGCGCGGGTCGGCCTGAGGCGACTGATTACCTGCAAGTAACCAGACTGAATGTAGTAAAAGATGAGTCAACTTCACCGTTGCGCCGTATTCGACGCCGGAGGCCGGGGCTACGCTGCAAGCACCCTCAAACCCCCGCTACGCCGTCTCCGTGCCGAGATGGCGTGAAACGGAGCGATCGTGTCGTACGAGAACCTCGCTCTCAGCGCATCCGCGCCCACCCGTCACAAGCGCCTGCTGGCCTGGGTGAGCGAGATCGCGGAGCTCACCCAGCCGGCCCGCATCGAGTGGTGCGACGGGTCCGAGGAGGAGTACCAGCGCCTCGCGGACCTGCTGGTCGCTCAGGGCACCTTCAGGAAGCTCGACGAGAAGAAGCGCCCCAACTCCTACTACGCCGCCTCGGACCCCACGGACGTGGCGCGCGTCGAGGACCGCACCTACATCTGCTCCGAGCAGGAGAAGGACGCCGGTCCGACCAACAACTGGAAGGCCCCCGCCGAGATGCGGGAGGTCTTCCAGGGCGAGAGCGGTCTCTTCCGCGGCGCGATGAAGGGCCGCACGATGTACGTCGTGCCGTTCTCCATGGGTCCGGTCGGCTCCCCGCTGGCCGCGTACGGCGTCGAGATCACCGACTCCGCCTACGTCGCCGTGTCGATGCGGGTGATGACCCGGATGGGCCAGGCCGTGCTGGACCAGCTCGGCGAGGACGGCGAGTTCGTCAAGGCCGTGCACACCGTCGGCGCTCCGCTCGCCGAGGGCGAGGCGGACGTGGCGTGGCCGTGCAACAGCACCAAGTACATCTCGCACTTCCCGGAGAGCCGGGAGATCTGGTCCTTCGGTTCCGGCTACGGCGGCAACGCCCTGCTCGGCAAGAAGTGCTACGCGCTGCGCATCGCCTCGACCATGGCCCGCGACGAGGGCTGGCTGGCCGAGCACATGCTCATCCTCAAGCTCACCCCGCCGAACGGCGAGGCCACGTACGCCGCGGCGGCCTTCCCCTCGGCGTGCGGCAAGACCAACCTCGCCATGCTCCAGCCGACCATCCCGGGCTGGAAGGTCGAGACGATCGGCGACGACATCGCCTGGATGCGCTTCGGCGCCGACGGCCGGCTCTACGCGATCAACCCCGAGGCCGGCTTCTTCGGTGTCGCCCCCGGCACCGGCGTGGACACCAACGCCAACGCGATCGAGACCCTCTGGGGCAACACGGTCTTCACCAACGTCGCGCTCACCGACGACGGTGACGTCTGGTGGGAGGGCCTCACCGACGAGCCGCCGGCCCACCTGACCGACTGGCGGGGCAACGACTGGACGCC
The DNA here is from genome assembly GCF_042752535.1 of Kitasatospora sp. NPDC059327. Classification (NCBI taxonomy): domain Bacteria; kingdom Bacillati; phylum Actinomycetota; class Actinomycetes; order Kitasatosporales; family Streptomycetaceae; genus Kitasatospora; species Kitasatospora sp. NPDC059327. Next base: position 30,327 of record NZ_JBHYYB010000054.1, read on the forward strand.
GGAGTCCGGCACCCCGGCCGCCCACCCGAACGCCCGCTTCGCCGTGCCGGCCGCCCAGTGCCCGACCATCGCGCCCGAGTGGGAGGACCCGGCGGGTGTGCCGATCTCGGCCATCCTGTTCGGCGGCCGCCGCGCCACCGCCGTCCCGCTGGTGACGGAGTCCTTCGACTGGCAGCACGGTGTCTTCCTGGGCGCGAACATCGCCTCCGAGAAGACCGCCGCCGCCGAGGGCACCGTCGGCGAGCTGCGTCGCGACCCGTTCGCGATGCTGCCCTTCTGCGGCTACAACATGGGTGACTACTTCGCCCACTGGCTGAAGGTCGGCGCCCGGGCGGACGCCGCCAAGCTGCCGAAGATCTACTACGTGAACTGGTTCCGCAAGAACGGCGCGGGCGAGTTCGTCTGGCCCGGCTACGGCGAGAACAGCCGCGTGCTCAAGTGGATCGTCGAGCGCCTGCAGGGCACCGGCGAGGGCGTCGAGACCCCGATCGGCGTGCTGCCGACCGTCGAGGGCTTCGACCTGGACGGCCTGGACCTCTCCGAGGCCGACCGGGAGCTGCTGTTCACCGTGGACGCCGACATCTGGCGTCAGGAGGCCGCGCTCGTCCCGGCCCACCTGGAGCTCTTCGGCGCCCACACGCCGACCGAGCTGTGGGACGAGTACCGAGACCTGGTCGCCCGCCTCGGCTGAGCCTGAGCCTCAGCCCGGCGAGTAGTGGTGGGTGCGTGGCACGAATCGCGCACCGACCGAGCGACAGGACGGCCGGAGCCCCGCCGGACGATCTTTCCCCGACCAAGGAGATCGTCCGGACCAGGGCTCCGGCCGTAGCTTTTCCCGGAGCCTTCGGCGCCGGTCAGATCGCCTTGGCGTTGACGATGGTCCAGTACTTGTTCCAGCCCTGGCCTCCGCGCCACTGCCGGACCGGCGCGCCGTTGTCCATCCGGTAGTCGGCGACCTCCAGGAAGCCCATCGAGTTCCAGTTCATGAAGCCGACCTCCTTGGGGCCGGTCTGGACGCTCCCGCCGGCCCCCATCTGCCAGGCCTGGTTGTCCCCGCCGGTGCAGTCCCACTGGCGGGCCGGGGCGCCGTCGTCCTGGCGCCAGTCGGCGATCTCCAGACACTTGTCGGAGTTGCGGTTGCGCAGGAGGTAGGCGGCCTTGCCCGGCACCTGGATCATGTCCCAGAGCTGGTTGGCGCCGCCGGTGCAGTCCCACTGCTGGGCGGGGGCGCCCGCGTCGGTGCGCCAGCCGCCGATCTCCAGGCACTTGCCGCTCTGGGAGTTGACCAGCGGGCTGTACTTGGGGACCTGCAGCCCCGAGGCGGCGGCGGCCGGAGCGGCCGGTACGGCGGCCAGCAGCGCGACGGCCGCGCCGGAGAGCGCGGCGGCGGTCCGCAGGCGCGAGCCGGTGGTACGGGAGGTCATGGTGGGTCGGTTCCCTCGGTCCGGAGCGGTCGGGGGAGGCGGTCGCGGCGAGGCCGCGGCACCGAGCACGGCGCCGCGCGGTGACCTCTGCCGCCGCGCGGTTCCCCCGGGCCGGGCGGGAGGGCCTCCCGCGGCCGCCGGCTCAACGCCGCATGCTACCCACGGTGCCGCGGCCCGGACGAGGGGGTTCCCCGGCGAGCGGCCCGCCGGCGGTCACGGCTGGGTGTAGCCGCCGAGGAAGTCGCCGATCCGGGTGACGGCGTCGGTGATCTCCTCGGCCCGGGGCAGGGTGACCAGGCGGAAGTGGTCCGGCTCGGGCCAGTTGAAGCCGGTGCCCTGGACCAGCAGGATCCGCTCGGCGCGCAGCAGGTCCAGCACCATCTGGGCGTCGTCCTTGATCTTGTAGACCTTCGGATCCAGCCGGGGGAACGCGTAGAGCGCGCCCTTCGGCTTGACGCAGCTGACCCCCGGGATCTCGTTGAGCAGCCGGTAAGCGGCGTCCCGGGACTCCAGCAGTCGGCCGCCGGGGAGGATCAGGTCCTTGATCGACTGCCGGCCGCCGAGCGCCGCGGCCACCGCGTGCTGGGCCGGCATGTTGGCGCACAGGCGCATCGAGGCGAGGACGGTCAGGCCCTCGATGTAGCTGCGGGCGCGGTGCCGGTCGCCGGAGAGCACCATCCAGCCGGAGCGGAAGCCCGCCACCCGGTAGGCCTTGGAGAGCCCGTTGAAGGTGACGCAGAAGAGGTCCGGAGCCAGGGTGGCCAGCGGGATGTGCTCGGCGTCGTCGTAGAGGATCTTGTCGTAGATCTCGTCCGCGTAGACCACCAGCTTGTGCCGGCGGGCGATCTCGACCAGGCCCTCCAGGACCTCGCGCGGGTAGACCGCGCCGGTCGGGTTGTTCGGGTTGATCACCACGATCGCCCTGGTCCGGTCGGTGACCTTGGCCTCGATGTCGGCGAGGTCCGGGTACCACTCGGACTGCTCGTCGCAGCGGTAGTGCACGGCGGTGCCCCCGGCCAGCGAGACGGAGGCCGTCCACAGCGGGTAGTCCGGCGCCGGGACGAGCACCTCGTCGCCGTCGTCCAGGAGGGCCGTCATGGCCAGCTGGATCAGCTCCGAGACGCCGTTGCCGAGGAAGACGTCCTCGACGGTGAGGCCGTGCAGCCCGCGCTCCTCGTAGTGCATCACCACGGCCCGGCGGGCGGCGAGCAGGCCCTTGGAGTCGCCGTACCCGTGCGCGGAGGAGAGGTTGCGCAGGATGTCCTGGAGGATCTCCGGGGGCGCGTCGAAGCCGAACACGGCGGGATTGCCGGTGTTGAGCTTCAGGATGCGGTGGCCCTGCTCCTCCAGCCGCATCGCCTCGTCGAGCACCGGGCCGCGGATGTCGTAACAGACGTTGGCGAGCTTGCTGGACTGGATGACCTGCATGCCTGCCTACTTTAGGGGTATCCCGGACCGGTCCGGCGCGGGCGCGAGGGCACGCGCCGGACGGGTCCTCAGGGCCCCCTTCGATCAGCAGGCGGAGCTGTCAGCCGGCCTTCCAGATCAGGGGCTCGGTGTCCAGAACGCTGCCGAAGGCGAGGAACTTCGGCGGGGTGTTGGTCGGGACGAGATAGACCGCACACTGCTGCTGGGTCTGGCCGTCGGCCAGGGGCCCGGGCTTCTTGCCGGAGTCGCACTGCGGGATCGACTTCAGGATCGTCGGGGCCGGCAGGGCGCCGCCGCTGGGCGCGCTGTCCGACTTCACCTTGAACCGCATCATGAAGTACTCGTCGGTGAGCGGGGCACCGGTGCGGTTGGTGAACGAGACGGTCACGTAGTACGGCGTCTTGCCGTCGAGGTCGGCCGGCTTGAAGTTGTACGGCGCGATCTCGGCCAGGGTGCCCTTGACCACCGAGACCGGGGTGACGTCGGCCTTGGTCTTGCCCAGGTAGCTGCCGGTGGCGGTGGGCGCCAGCGGGTTGTCGTAGCCGATCTTCCCGCTGCCGCCGCCACCGTTGGCGCCGCCGATCGGGTTGCCGCTGGTGGCCGCGGACGGGACGGGGTTCGGCGTGCTGCCGCCGGTGCCGGCGGTACCCGCCGTACCGCCGGAGCCCCCGGTGGCCGCGCCGCCCCCGGTGGCCGCCGGAGCCCCGGTGGCGCCCGGCGTGCCGGTGGCGGCGACGGTCGCGCCGCCGGCGCCCGCCGCGCCGGCCGGGTCCTCGTTCTCGGGCCCGCAGGCGGTCAGCAGCAGCGCCAGCGCGGCGAGCGGGACGGCGGCGCGCAGCGCGTTCTGAGTGTTGGTCACAGTGTTTCCCCGTGGATGATGTGGTCGGTGCGGCGCCGGATTCCCATGTGGCACCGCAGGGGTCGGACGCCAACGAGCGCCGGGCGGTTCCCGTGGACCGGTTCCGGCGGTGGACGGGAGGGGGCGCCGTGGTCGCGGTCGTGCTCGGGGCGGTGCTGGGCGGTCTGCTGGTGGCCCCCGCGCTGCGGGGGCTGGTGGTGCGGTACGCGGTGCCGGAGGACACGCCGTGGTGCACGCGGTGTCCCGGTTGCGAGCGGGAGTTGCGCGGTCTGCGGCCCGGTGGGCGCTGCCCGGGGTGCCGGGAGCGGCTGGGGCCGGGGGCCTGGCAGGTGGAGGCGGTGACCGTCGCGGTGGCGGCGGCCGCGTTGTCGGCCACGGACCCGGCCGACGCGGTGCTGCTGCTGTGGGCGGCCGGCCCCGGGGTGGTGCTCGGCTTCACCGACGCCCGGGTGCGCCGGCTGCCGTACCCGCTGAGCTGGGCGCTGGCGGCGGGCCTGGCGGTCCTGCTGGTGGTGCTGGAGCTGGCGGCCGGGCGGCCGGGCGTACTGCTGCGCTGTCTGCTGGTGGCGCTGGCCGCCGCCGCCCTGTTCGAACTGCCCGGCTGGTTCGGGCTGATGGGCGCGGGGGACACCGTGCTCGCGCTCGGCCTCGGCGCGCTGCTCGGCCGGTACGGCTGGTCGGCGGCCTTCACCGGGCTGTTCGCGGCGTCGGTGCTGGCCGGGCTCTGGGCCCTGGCCCTGGCGGCGGCCGCCCTGGCGCGGCGGCGGTCGGTCCGCGGCCTGGACCTGCCGATGGGTCCGTTCCTGCTGCTCGGGACGCTGGTGGCGGTGCTGCTGCGGTAGACCCGGCCGCGGCGGCACCGCGCCCGGCCGGGGAACGAGCGGGGCCCGTCGTACCGGTCAGGTACGACGGGCCCCGGCGTCGGCGCGCGAGCCCCACCCTCAAGGAGCGGCGCGCCGAGGGGAGTTACGGCATCTTGTGGACGAACGGGCCGACCGTGTTGGAGAAGGCGTTCCCGTTGTTGGCGTCCCAGTTGGTGGACCAGGTCATCGCGCCGCGGATGGTGGGCCACTTGGCCGGCGGCACGAAGCTCCCGCAGTTGTTGCCGGTGGCCAGGCAGTCCAGCGCGTTGTTCACCACGGTCGGCGAGACGTACCCGCCGCCGGCCGCCTTGCTGGAGGCCGGGACACCGATGCCGACCTGGTCGGGCCGCAGGCCGCCCTGGATCTGGGTGCAGATCTGCGCGGTGATGAAGTCGATGGTGCCCTGGGTGTAGACCTTGCCGTCGCAGCCGTTCATGCCGCCCGAGTTGTAGAACTGGGTGTTGACGACGGTCAGGATGTCCTTGGTGTTCAGCGCCAGCTGGAAGTAGGCGCCGGCGGTGCTGTACATCCCGATGGTCTCGGGGGCCATCGTGAGGATGAAGTTCGGGCCGACCTTGGCCTGCAGGCTGTGCAGCGCGTTGCCGAGGTAGGTCGGGTTGACCCCGTTCTCCAGGTCGACGTCGATGCCGTCGAACCCGTAGTCCTTGATGATCCCGTAGGCGCTGTCGGTGAACGCGGCCGCGGCGTTGGAGTCGCCGACCGCGATGGCGCCGTTCTGGCCGCCGATCGACAGGATGACCTTCTTGCCGGCCGCCTGCTTGGCCTTCACGTCGGCGCGGAACTGCGCGTCGGTGTAGCCGCCGAGGGCCTTGGAGAGCGCCGGGTCGAGGGTGAAGCTGATCGCCCCGCCCTTGGTCGGCACGGCGTCGGCGAAGGAGACCGCGATGATGTCGTAGGCGCTCTGGACGTCGCTCAGCTTCTGGACGGTCGCGCCGTTGTCGAAGTTGTGCCAGTAGCCGGTGACGGCGTGCTTCGGCAGGCCGGTGACCGGCGGGGTGGTGCTGGTCGCGGTCGCCGTGGGGGTCGGGGTGGCGGTCTGGGTCGGCGTCGCGGTCGCCGTGGGGGTGGCGGTCGGCGTCGCGGTCGCGGTCGCGGTCGGCGAAGCGGTGGCCGTCGGCGAAGCGGTCGGCGTGGGGGTGGCCGTCGCGGTCGGGCTCGGCGTGCTGGTGCCGCCGGGGCCGCTCAGCGTGATGTCGTCCGCGAGGTAGGCGCTCTGGCCGTACCACCCGTGCACGAACAGCGTGACGCTCTTGACGTTCGCGCCGGTGGTGAAGGTGGAGGAGAGCTGGTTCCAGCTGTTCTGGTTGGACCAACTGCTCGGGTCGGTGCCGCCGGTGCCGCGCGCGCCGAGGTAGACGTACGGGCCCTGGACCCAGGCGCTCAGCGCGTAGCTGGTGTTGGGCAGCACGCTGATGGTCTGGGTGCACTCGGCGGTGTCCCCGGCGCCCGGGGTGGCCTGCAGCGCGCCGGTGCCGGAGTGGACCGGGGTGGAGACGACGCTCGCGGCGCCGGTACAGACCCAGCCGGCGGTCGAGCCCGCGTCGAAGCCGCCGTTGGAGACCAGGTTCCCGACCGCCGCCGAGGCGCCGCCGGCGAAGAGGGCGAGACCGCTGCCGGCGAGGGCGAGGGCGGTGGCACCGGCGGCGAGGGCCGGGAGGGTGCTGCGCCGGCGCTTGTGCGCGGGCTGGTTCAGCGTACGGGCCATGGAGGTGCGCTCCTGGGGGAGGAGCGGCCGCCGCGGTGGGGGGCGCGGCGGCCGCGTGTGGGGGAGGGGAGGTCCGCAGTACTGCCTTGGGCCGGGCGGAGTTCGGTGTTCGTTCCGCCCTGGGTCAAAAGCTGGACTAGACCATTGGTGGTCGTCAAGCATTGAACGGTCGGCTTACGGATTCTTTAAGGAACCGGATACCGTTCCGTATCCGGAGCCCCGGGGGACACCGGGTGTTCGCGCGGGTGTCTTCCGGCCACTCCTGCCACGCCGTCCGCGACAGTCTCCGCACAGGACTGTGACCGGACCGCTACCTGCGGCTTTACCCACTGCCTCCGTGCCGGAGTAGGCTGCGCCGGGGGTTGTGACGTACCCCGGTGAATGAGTACGGAGGGGCCGAAAACCATGGGTCTGCGCGATGTCGTCGAACGCACGCCGGGTCTGCGCACCCTGCTGGACGGTATGTACGGCCTCTACGGTCGCCGGGTCGAGGTCCACCTCGCCCGCACCCCGCACCACATCGGCGTGATCCTCGACGGCAACCGCCGCTGGGCCAAGGCGACCGGAGGCTCGACCGCCTACGGCCACCAGCGCGGCGCCGACAAGATCAGCGAGTTCCTGGGCTGGTGCGACGAGACCCACGTCAAGGTCGTCACGCTCTGGATGCTCTCCACCGACAACCTCTCCCGGCCGGCCGACGAGCTGGTCCCCCTGCTCGGGATCATCGAGGACGCCGTCACCGGCCTGGCCGCCGCCCGCCGCTGGAGGGTCAACCCGGTCGGGGCGCTGGACCTGCTCCCGCAGCACACCGCGGACGTGCTCAAGCGGGCCGCCGAGGAGACCGCCGCGATCGACGGGATCACGGTGAACGTCGCGGTCGGGTACGGCGGCCGGCACGAGATCGCCGACGCCGTCCGCTCCCTGCTGCAGGAGCACGCCGGCCGCGGCACCTCGATCGAGGAACTGGCCGAAATCCTCGACGTCGAGCACATCGCCGAGCACCTCTACACCAAGGGCCAGCCCGACCCGGACCTCGTCATCCGCACCTCGGGCGAGCAGCGGCTGTCCGGCTTCCTGCTCTGGCAGAGCGCGCACAGCGAGTTCTACTTCTGCGAGGCCTACTGGCCCGCCTTCCGGAAGGTCGACTTCCTCCGGGCGCTGCGCGCGTACGAGGAACGCCACCGGCGGATGGGCCTGTGACGCCCGTCGGCCCCCAGCGGTCCCTGCCGACCCCCCAGTAGGGCTGGCGTACCCGGGCGCGACGCGAGGTCAAACGTTCACCGGCAATGATCCGTCAGTTCGCCGAGAACGTGAATGCACCGCCCCTCGCCTGGGAATACTCCGAGCAGACCGGCCCCGAGGCCACCGGGGCAGCGGGGGCCGGCTTGCCGCGGATGACGCAGGGTCATCCGCTCTGGAGGCCTAGTGGTCAGTTCCAAGAGCCGCCGGACGCCAGACCGGCGCACGTACGTTCTCGACACCAGCGTGCTCCTGGCGGACCCTCTCGCCATGACCCGCTTCGAGGAGCACGAGGTCGTCCTGCCGGTGGTCGTGGTCACCGAGCTGGAGGCCAAGCGGCACCATCCCGAGCTGGGCTACTTCGCCCGCCAGGCGCTGCGGTTGCTCGACGACTACCGCATCCGCTTCGGCCGGCTCGACGAGCCGATCCCGGTCGGGGAGCTCGGCGGCACCATCCGGGTCGAGCTGAACCACTCCGACCTGTCGATACTGCCGGTCGGCTACCGGGTCGCCGGTGGGGAGGCGGACAGCCGGATCCTGGCGGTCGCCCGCAACCTGCAGGCCGAGGGCTACGACGTCACGGTCGTCTCCAAGGACCTCCCGCTGCGGATCAAGGCCAGTTCGGTCGGCCTGCTCGCCGAGGAGTACCGGGCCGAGCTGGCGATCACCTCCGGCTGGACGGGCATGGCCGAGCTGCACGTGCCCGCCGACGAGGTGGACGCGCTGTTCGCGGCCGGCCACGACGCGGCGGTGGACGTCGAGGGAGCGGCCGAGCTGCCCGTCCACACCGGACTGGTACTCAGCTCCGAGCGGGGCCGGGCGCTGGGCCGGGTCACCGGCGACGGCCGGGTCCGGCTGGTGCGCGGGGAGCGCGAGGCCTTCGGGCTACGCGGGCGCAGCGCCGAGCAGCGGGTGGCGCTGGACCTGCTGCTGGATCCGGAGGTGGGGATCGTCTCGATGGGCGGTCGGGCCGGCACGGGGAAGTCGGCGTTGGCGCTGTGCGCGGGTCTGGAGGCGGTGCTGGAGCGGGGGCAGCATCGCAAGGTGATGGTCTTCCGGCCGCTGTACGCGGTGGGCGGTCAGGAGCTCGGCTACCTGCCGGGCTCCGAGACGGAGAAGATGAGCCCCTGGGCGCAGGCGGTCTTCGACACCCTCTCGGCCGTCACCACGCCGGACGTCATCGAGGAGATCATCTCCCGGGGCATGCTGGAGGTCCTGCCGCTGACCCACATCCGGGGGCGGTCCCTGCACGACGCCTTCGTGATCGTCGACGAGGCGCAGTCGTTGGAGCGCAACGTCCTGCTGACGGTGCTCTCCCGGATCGGCCAGGGCTCGCGGGTGGTGCTGACCCACGACGTGGCGCAGCGGGACAACCTGCGGGTCGGCCGGTACGACGGCGTGGTGGCGGTGGTGGAGAAGCTGAAGGGCCACCCGCTGTTCGCGCACATCACCCTCACCCGGTCCGAGCGCTCGCCGATCGCGGCGCTGGTCACGGAGATGCTGGAGGACATCAACCCGTGATCCCCCCGTAATGGGGTCATAGTCGGACAATAAGGTCAACTTCGGGCGTGGGGCCCGCTCCTGACGGGGCGGGCCCGCGCCCCTTTCATCACATCGAGTGCTTTCCGTCCGGAGAACTCCAGTGCGGTGAATGTGAGATGCGCCACGCAACAGGGAATTGCGTCGACAGGGCCCGGTGCGGCATGGTGAGGGTTCTGTCAGGCCCCGCGTACGGCATGACAGGGCCCCCGGGAGACCGTGGGCCCGGTCCGGAAGGTCCGCCAACTCCGGTAGGTGGACGCACAATTGAACACCGATGAGCCGTACGCCGCCCGATCGCAACGCCCGGTCGCCTCACCGCCTCCGGACGCCGGGTCAGTACCTCCCGTGACCAGCACCTAGGGAGGGCAGCGACAAGGGGCATGTTGCGCCCGTACGGTCACGCGTGGGCGATGCTGGAAGGAAACCATGTGACTCGGATCTCGGTCCGGGGAGTCGCTGTGGCCTCCGCCACCGCCGTCACCGCAGTCGGTGCCGTCGTGGGTGTGGCCTCGGGCAGCGAGGGCAAGACGACGCAGACGGTCGATGTCGCCGGTGCGACCCTGCTTGCCGAAGTCCCCTCTGGCGCCCAGGCGCAGACCATCAGCGACAACATCGGCACGCAGGCCTCCGCCCAGCAGGCCGCCGCCGACGCGGCCGCCAAGGCCGCCGCGGAGCAGAAGGCCGCCGAGGAGGCAGCGCGCCAGCAGGCCGCCGCCGACGCGCAGGCCAAGGCCGACGCGGAGAAGGCCGCCAAGGCCGCCGACGACAAGCGGAAGGCCGACGAGGCCGCCGCCAACCGCTCCAAGGCGCGTTCCGCGATGGCCGCCACCGACACGGCCGCGCCGCCGGTCTCGGTCAGCCCCGGTTCGGTCCAGGAGATCGCCCAGCAGATCGTCGGCAGCGACGCGCAGTTCCAGTGCTTCAGCCAGATCGTGAAGCGCGAGAGCGGCTGGGACTACACCGCGACCAACAAGAGCTCCGGCGCGTACGGCCTGGTCCAGGCACTGCCCGGGACCAAGATGGCCTCGGCCGGCGCCGACTGGCGCACCAACCCGGCCACCCAGATCAAGTGGGGCCTGAACTACATGAACAGCCGGTACGGCAGCCCCTGTGGCGCCTGGTCGTTCTGGCAGTCGCACCACTGGTACTAGGAACCACGGGTACCGGAAGCACGCTTCACCACCACGGCCCCCGACCGCTCTCACGCGGTCGGGGGCCGTGGTGTGCGGCGGGCCCCCCGCCGCCGTGGCCGCGCGATGGGCGGGCCGCCCCGCCCGGGCTGCGCTGACCAGTGCGCTCGCGGGCGGTGCGGGCCCGGGTGCGGACGCGGGGCGCGGGAAGGGGTCCTGGTTGCCTCCCGCACCGGCCGGTCCGCCGACAGATGGCTCCGGCTCTCGTTTGGACTCCTCCCCGTTGCCAGTTGGCTGAAACCATCCGGTCCGGACCGGTTTGTCCGGATACCGACTGATCGGCCGGGGCCGGTGGGGGGCCGGGGCGCGCCGCCGATCACGGCCAACCGGCCCGCCCGTCGGACTCGCACCGCGTCGGGCGGGTAGTTTCATCCCTGACGGCCGTGGCGGGACCCACGGCGTACCGCCGGCACGGCGGACCAGCGGGGGAGCGGCGGTAGCGAGGATGGCGCGGGGCGGGAAGGCCTTCAAGGCCGTGGCCAAGGGCGTGGCCGTGGTGGCGAGCGCGGCCGCCGTGATCGAGCGGCGCAGGCGGGCCGCGATCGCGGCCGAGTACCACGAACCCCCGGTCGCGGTGGTGCCGATCCCGGATCAGGCGCTGCCCCCGGGCGCGGTCACGACGGCGGTCCCGGTCGCGGCCCCGCTGCCGGCTCCGCGCGAGGAGGTCGTCGCGCCGGCCCATGCCCCGGCCCCGGCTCCGCCGCCCACCCACGGTGCCTTCGGGCGGGAGCTCCACCCCGGACGGCCCGCCACCCCGGCCGAGGCGGTGCCCTGGGGGCTGCGGGTGGCCGCCGAGTCGACCTGGCGGCTGCTGCTGCTCGGCGCCGCGCTCTACGTCCTCTTCATGGTCGTCGACATGCTGCGGCTGGTGGCTTTCGCGGTGCTGGCCTCGCTGCTGATCTCCGCGTTGCTGGAGCCCACGGTCTCCTGGCTGCGCCGGCACGGCGTCCCGCGCTCGCTGGCCGCCGGCGGGGTGTTCATGAGCGGCCTGGCCGGGATCGGGCTGGTCGGCTGGTTCGTGGTCTGGCAGGTCACCACCAACCTGTCCGATGTGACCAGCAAGGTCCAGGACGGTGTCGCGACCCTCCGGGACTGGCTGGTCACCGGCCCGCTGCACCTGACCGAGCAGCAGATCAAGGACTTCGCCGACCAGATCACCAAGGCGATCAGCACCAACACCGACCAGCTCACCTCGGTCGGCCTCACCGGTGCCCAGATCGCCGTCGAGGTGCTGACGACCGTCCTGCTCGCCTTCTTCACCACCTTCTTCCTGCTCTACGACGGCGAGCGGATCTGGGGCTGGGCGCTGCGCGGCCTGCCGCGGCACTCCCGCTACGCGATGGCCGGCGCCGGTCCGAAGGCCTGGGCGACCCTGACCGCGTACGTCCGCGGCACCGTCTGCGTGGCCTTCATCGACGCGGTCTGCATCGGCATCGGTATCCAGCTGTTGGGCGTGCCGATGGCGCTGCCCCTCGCGGTGATCATCTTCCTGGGGGCCTTCGTCCCGCTGGTCGGCGCGCTGGTCACCGGGACGGTCGCGGTGCTGATCGCGCTCGTCACCACCTCCCCGTGGACCGCGCTGATGGTGCTGGTGGTGCTGATCGCCGTCCAGCAGCTCGAAGGCCACATCCTCCAGCCGCTGATCCTCGGCCGGGCCGTCCGCGTCCATCCGCTGGGTGTGGTGCTCGGGGTGGCCGCCGGCTCCATCATCGGCGGCATCGGCGGCGCCATCGTCGCCGTCCCGCTGATCGCGGTCACCAACACCGTGGTCGGCCACCTGCGCCGTCGCAACGAGGCCGGGCAGGCCGTGTTCACCGCGATGGAGGCCGCCCGCGAGGCGGCCGTCGCCCGGACCGCCTCGGCCGGCGGCGCGACGCCGGCCGCCGCCGAGTAGGGCGCGCGCGGCCCTCGGCCGCCGCGACGCGCGCGGGCCCCCGCCGGCCGGAAGGTCCGGCGGGGGCCCGCGTGGTGTGGCGTGGGATCAGGCGTCGACGCCGGCCAGGGTGGCCTCGGAGTCGAGGACACCGGCCACGGCCTGCAGCACGGCGGCGATCTTCACGGAGGCCTGGATGACCTCGCGCGCGACACCGGCCTTGCTCAGCACGCCCTCGTGGGAGTCCAGGCACTGGCCGCAGCCGTTGATGGCGGAGACCGCGAAGCACCAGAGCTCGAAGTCGATCTTCTCGACGCCCGGGGTGCCGATGATGTTCATCCGCAGACCGGCCCGCATGCTGCTGTACTCCTTGTCGGAGAGCAGGTGCGTGGTCCGGTAGTAGACGTTGTTCATCCCCATGATCGCGGCCGCGCCCTTGGCGGCGTTGTACGCCTCCGGGGAGAGGTTGGCCTTGGCCTCGGGCTCCAGCGCGCGCAGCACGGCGGGGCTGCGGGTGGCCATCGCGCAGGAGAGCACGGTGCCCCAGAGCTGCTGGGCGGGGAGGTCGGAGTTGCCGATGACCGCGCTCAGGTTGAGCTTGAGGTCCTTGGCGTAGTCCGGGAGGGCGGACTTCAGGTCGTCGAGAGCCATGTCGGTCAGCCCGCCAGCAGGGCCTGGGCGTCGAGGGTGTCCTCGCCCTTGGTCCAGTTGCACGGGCACAGCTCGTCGGTCTGCAGGGCGTCCAGCACCCGCAGGACCTCCTTGGGGTTACGGCCGACGGAGCCGGCGGTCACCATGACGAACTGGATCTCGTTGTTCGGGTCGACGATGAAGACCGCGCGCTGGGCGGTGCCGTCCGCGCCCTCGACGCCGCAGGCGCGCATCAGGTCGTGCTTGATGTCGGCCAGCATCGGGAAGGGCAGGTCGCGCAGGTCCTTGTGGTCCTTGCGCCAGGCGTGGTGCACGAACTCGGAGTCGCCGGAGACGCCGAGGATCTGGGCGTCGCGGTCCGCGAACTCCTCGTTCAGCTTGCCGAACGCGGCGATCTCGGTCGGGCAGACGAAGGTGAAGTCCATCGGCCAGAAGAAGACGATCTTCCACTTGCCCTCGTAGGACTTGTGGTTGATCTCGGCGAAGGCGTTCGCGGCGTCCAGGTCGACGCAGGCGTTGAGTTCGAACTCGGGGAACTTGTCACCGATCGTGAGCACGTTCGCTTCTCCTGAAGTGAGATGAGGGGAGTTTGTCCGGATTGCGGAACGGCTTCCACGATTCCACATCGTGGACTGATCAGGGAAATAGCTACACTCGATGTGTCTGATCGGAGAGAGTTATCAATAGCCCCATGCCCACCTCACGCCCCACGCCACGCAAGGGTGCCGCGCGCAAACCCGCGGGCACTGTGGGAAGCACCACATCCCGCGGCCCCAGGACGCCCACGGTCGCCCAGCTCAAGGCCTTCGTCGCGGTGGCCGAGCACCGGCACTTCCGGGAGGCGGCGGCCGCCACCGGGACCAGTCAGCCGGCCCTCTCGGGGGCGGTCGCGGCGCTGGAGGAGTCGCTGGGGGCGCAGCTGGTCGAGCGTACGACACGCAAGGTGATCATCACTCCGCTGGGCGAGCGCGTGCTCGAACACGCACGCCGGGTGCTCGCCTCGCTGCAGTCGCTCACCGAGGAGGTCGAGGCCGCCCGCCGTCCGTTCACCGGCCCGCTGCACCTCGGCGTCATCCCCACCGTCGCCCCCTACCTGCTGCCCACCGTGCTGCGGCTGGTCCGCGACCGGTACCCGGAGCTGGAGCTGCACGTCCACGAGGAGCGCACGCCCTCGCTGCTGGAGGGGCTGGCGGCCGGCCGGCTGGACGTCCTGCTGCTCGCGCTCCCGGCCGGCGGGTCCTCGCCGACCCGGGACATTCCGCTGTTCGACGAGGACTTCGTGCTGGTCACCCCGCCCGGGCACGCGCTCGCCGGGCGGATCGACGTCGCGCGCGACGTGCTGCTCGACCTGGAGGTGCTGCTGCTGGAGGAGGGGCACTGCCTGCGTGACCAGGCCCTCGACATCTGTCGCGAGGTCGGCGCCGACCTCGGTGGCTCCACCACCCGGGCGGCCGGGCTCTCCACCCTGGTCCAGCTGGTGGCCGGCGGCCTCGGCGTCACGCTGCTGCCCGCCACCGCGCTGGACGTCGAGGCGGGGCGCACCGACCGGCTGGCCGCCGTCCGCTTCGCCGCGCCCGCGCCCGGGCGTCGGATCGGGCTCGCCGTCCGGCCGGGTTCGGCCCGCAGTGCCGAGTACGACCGCTTCGCGGCCTCGCTGCGCGAAGTCCTGGTGGAACTGCCGGTCCGGATCGTCGAGTAGGCGGGCCGCGGCCGGACCCGCGGGGGACCGCCGGGCGTCAGCCGATCCGGGCCGGTGAGCCCAGGCAGAGCCCGACCGTGGTGGCGACCAGCAGGTCCAGCGCCCGCAACGCCTCGGCGTCCGGCTGCTCGCCGGCGCTGCGCAGCACCAGGTAGCGGTCGGTCAGCCCGTCGAAGCCGGTCAGGAAGTGCGTGGCGATGTCCTGGGCGGGCAGTGCCAGCTCCAGCTCGTGGGCGGCGGCGAGCGCTTCGAGCATCTGCGAGGCGGTGGTCTCGATCTCGTGCTGCAGTCCGCGCATGACGTCCTGCAGGTCGGGGTCGCGCAGCGCCAGCGCCGCGAACTCGTCCAGCAGGACGCACCGCCCCTCCTCGCCGGTGGCCCCGGCCCAGAGCGCGTGCACCATGGCCCGGATCTGCTCGCCGAAGGGCCCGTCGCCGGGGGCCGCGTCGCGCACCTGGCCGACGAACTCGGCCGTCAGCTGCTCGACCACCGCGCGGTAGAGGTCCTTCTTGGTGCCGAAGGTGTAGTGCACCGTCGCCTGTGCCACGCCCAGCTCGGCGGCGATCGCCCGGGTGCTGCCGGCGGCGACGCCCTCGCGGGTCATCAGGTCGATGGCGGCCCGGACCAGTTGCGGGCGGCGTTCGGAGGCGGGGACATGTGCCATTGGGCCAGGGTAGCGCCACGGTCAAGTAACTCGGTCGAGTGAATCTGTCGATCGATTATGTCGAGCAACTTTGTCAGGTGACAAGGTTGGCCTTACGGTGGAGTCCGACCTGTTCGGGCACCTGCCCGCCGACCGACGTGATCGAGGGTTCACTCATGGCCACGTACCTGTACCGCCTGGGCCGCTTCTGCTTCCGTCGAAGGCGCGCCGTGCTCGCCGTCTGGATCGCGGTGCTGATCGCGGTCGGAGGCGCCGCCGGGGCCTTCGCGGGCAAGACCAGCGACGAGTTCAAGGTGCCGGGCACCGAGGCGCAGAGCACCCTGGACCGGATCAAGGGCACCTTCCCGGAGCAGGGCCACGGTGCGGCGCAGGTGGTCTTCGGCGCCCCGGAGGCCGGCGGCATCGCCACCGAGCGGGCGGCCGGGGCCGTCAGCGCGGCGGTCGGCCGGATCGCCGCCGTCCCCGGTGTCGCGGCGGTGCCCGACCCGTACGCCACCGGCGCGGTCTCCCCGGACGGCCGGGTCGCGCTGGCCCTGGTCTCCTTCGACCGCCCGCTCGCCGACATCACCGACCAGCAGCGCGACGCGGTGCGGGCGGCCGCCGGTCCGGCCGGCGACGCCGGGCTGACGGTCGCCTTCGGCGGTGACGCGTACAACCGGATGGCGCAGGTCGAGGGCGGTGAGGCGATCGGTCTGATGGTGGCCGGGGTGGTGTTGGTGATCACCCTGGGCTCGCTGGTCGCCGCCGGGCTGCCGCTGCTGACCGCCCTGCTCGGCGTCGGCGTGGCGATGGCCGCGCTGCTGGCCCTCTCCGGTTCGTTCGAGATCATCACCACCGCGCCGGTCCTGGCCCTGATGGTCGGACTCGCGGTCGGCATCGACTACGCCCTGTTCATCCTCTCCCGGCACCGCCGGCACCTCGCCGAGGGCCTGGAGCCGGAGGAGGCGGCCGCCCGCGCCAACGCGACGGCGGGCAGCGCGGTGGTCTTCGCCGGTCTCACCGTGGTGGTCGCGCTCGCCGGGCTCGCCGTCGCGGGGGTGCCCTTCCTGACCGTGATGGGCCTGTCCGCCTCCGGAGCCGTGGTGGTGGCGGTGCTCGTCGCGATCACCCTGCTGCCCGCGCTGCTCGGCTTCGCCGGCCGGGCCATCGACCGGCTGCCGGTCTGGCGGCGGGCCCTGAAGACCTCCGGCCGGACGACCCTGGGGGAGCGCTGGGCGAGGTTCGTGGTCCGCCGCCCGGTGGCCGTGCTGTTCGCCGGGCTGGCCGCGCTGGCCGTCCTCGCGGTACCGGCCGCCGGCCTCAGCCTGGGCCTGCCGGGCGGTGGCTCGCAGGCCGCCGGCACCGACGCCCGCACCGCGTACGACCGGATCGGCGAGAGCTTCGGCCCCGGTTTCAACGCGCCGCTGGTGGTCGTCGTCGACGCGCACGGGGCGGAGCGGCCGGAGCAGGCCGTTCAGGGGGTGGCCGAGAAGCTGGGCACGCTCGACGGGGTGCGCACGCTGTTGCCGCCGACCGTCGACGGGCCGAGCGGAACGGCCCTGCTGACCGTCATCCCGGCCACCGGCCCGGACCACGCCGACACCAGGAAGCTGGTCGAGGAGATCCGCGACCAGCGCGAGGAGCTGCGGGCCTCGACCGGCGCGCGGATCGACGTCACCGGCACCACGGCCGCCAACATCGACGTCTCCGCCAAGCTCGGCGACGCGCTGCCGCCCTTCGTGGCGGTGATCGGCGCCATCGCGGTGGTACTGCTGGCGCTGGCCTTCCGCTCGATCCTGGTGCCGCTGAAGGCGGTGGCCGGCTTCCTGCTCAGCATCACGGCCTCGCTCGGCGCGGTGGTCGCGGTCTACCAGTGGGGCTGGCTGGACGGGCTGATCGACGTGCCGAAGGTCGGCCCGGTGGTGAGCTTCGTGCCGATCCTGTTGATCGCGGTGCTGTTCGGGCTGGCGATGGACTACGAGCTGTTCCTGGTCTTCGGGATGAAGGAGCAGTACGTCCACGGCACGGCGCCGCGGGACGCGGTGGTCGCCGGGGTGCGGAACGGTGCGCGAGTGGTCACGGCGGCCGCGCTGATCATGGCCGCGGTCTTCGGCAGCTTCGTCTTCGGCCACGACCCGATCGTCCAGCCGATCGGCTTCGCGCTGGCGGTCGGCGTGCTGGTGGACGCCTTCGTGGTGCGGATGGCCCTGGTGCCGGCCGCGATGGCGCTGTTCGGCAAGGCGGCCTGGTGGTTCCCGAAGCGCCTGGAGAAGGTGGTGCCCCGGGTCGACATGGAGGGTGAGCGGCTGATGGCCCGGCTGGAGTCGGAGCGGTCCGGGAGCACGGGTCCGGACGGGGCCGACGGGCCGACGGCCGGCGCGGAGGCGACGAAGGGGACGGGGACGGGGACGGCGGACCCGACGGGCGGGACCGGCCCGGCGAAGGAGCCGGAGCGGGTCTGACACCGTGCGGGGCGGGCGTCCGGCCCTCGGCCGGGCGCCCTCCGGCGCGTCCGGGCGGCGGGCGCGGGGCCCGACCCGCCCTAGGGAAGCCGCTGTTCGAACCAGACCACCTTGCCGGTGCCCAGCCGGGTGGCACCCCAGCGCTCGGCGCACCTGGCCACTATCTGCAGCCCGCGCCCGCGTTCGTCCTCCGGCCCGGTGCGCCTCGGACGGGGCAGCAGCGGGCTGTCGTCGCCGACCTCGCAGCGCAGCCGGGAGGTGCGGACCAGGCTCAGGGTGACCGGCCGGGTGGCGTGCTGGACGGCGTTGGTGACCAGCTCGCTGACCATCAACTCGGTTGCCTCGCTCAGCTCTTCGAGCCCCCAGCGGCGCAGGGTGTGGGCGGCCAGGCGGCGGGCCCGGCCGGGCGTCTCGTTGCGCGGCTGGAGGTACCAGTGCGCGACGTCCCCCGCCGGGATGCCGTCGAAGCAGGCGGCCAGCAGCGCGATGTCGTCGCCCCGGTCGCCCGGCGGCAGGATGCGCAGCGCCTCCTGGCAGAGCTGCTCCGGGGTGTGCCGCTGGGTGGCGGCCAGCCGGGCACGGAGCAGCTCCAGCCCGTCGCTGAGCGGGCGGTTGCGGGTCTCCACCAGGCCGTCGGTGAAGAGCAGCAGGGCGGAGCCGGGCGGGGCGGGCAGCTCCACCGAGTTGAAGTCGACCCCGCCGACGCCGATCGGCGCGCCCGAATCCAGTTCCAGCAACTCGGCCGTGCCGTCCGGTCGGACGAGCACCGGTGGGACGTGCCCGGCGTTGGCGAGCACCACCCGGTTGGCGATCGGGTCGTAGACCGCGTACACACAGGTGGCCAGGTGTTGCTCCCGGCCCAGCCGCTGGGCCTGTTCGTCCAGGTGGTAGAGCACCTCGTGCGGGGGCAGGTCGAGGGCGGCCAGGGTCTGGGCGCTGGTGCGGAGCTGGCCCATGATGGCGGCCGAGGTGAGCGAGTGGCCCATCACGTCGCCGACGATCAGGGCCACCCGGTTGCCGGGCAGTGGCACGGCGTCGTACCAGTCCCCGCCGACCTGCGCCCCGCGCTCACCGGGCAGGTAGCGCTGGGCGAGCCGGACGCCGTGCGGCTGGGGCAGGCGCAGCGGCAGCATGCTGCGCTGGAGCTCGTTGGCTATCTCCCATTCGCGGGCGTACCGCAGGGCGGTGTCGACGGCGAGCCCGGCCTGGGTGGCGAGATGCGCCGCGGTGGCGGTGTCGGTGGCGTCGAAGCTGGGGCGGCCGGTCTTCTCGGGCGGCCGGCGGATCAGCACCAGCAGGCCCAGGACGGCCTTGCGCCCGCGCAGTGGCAGGGCGAGCACCGAGGAGCCCGGACCGAGCCGGGCCAGTCCGCGCGCGCCGTACAGCTCGCGCAGCAGCTCGGTGGTCCGCTCGGTGCCGGTGCCGGTGGTGGTGCCGGCGGGGCCGAGGACGGCCGCTTCGGCGGGGCGGCGGCTGAGCAGGGTGTGCGCGAGCGCGCCGCCCCGGGTGACCGGGGTCGCGGGCCCGGTGTCCGCGGTCGAGCGCGAGCCGTACCGGGTGCCGTAGCGGGAGCCGCGGTGGTCGGAGCCGGTGGTCGGGCGGCCCCGGCGGCCGAGCCGGGTGCCGAGGCTGTGGTGGATCCGCAGCTCGTCGGGGAAGCCGGGCTCACGCTCCACGTTGGGCAGCGGGTCACGCAGGTGGACGACGGCGGCGTCGGCGAGGGTCGGCACGAGCACCCGGCAGATGTTGCGCAGGGTGGCGGCCAGGTCGAGGGCGCTGTTGATCCGGCGGGTGGCGGAGTCCAGGTAGGCGAGCCGCTCGGCGACCTGGCCGGTGACGGACCGTCCGGTGGCGCCCGGCCCGCCGACCGCCTGGCCGAGGGCGGCCTGCCCGCCGGTGCCCGGCCCGAGGGCGACCGGGCCGTCGGCGGGCGGGCCGTCGCTCCCCTCCGGGTCCGGCGACGTGCGGCGCGGGCCCGGGAGGGCAGGTGGCTGTCCGGCCTCGGGTTTGAGCTGGTCGCGCACGGCTGCCTGTCCTGGGATTGGTGGTGAGTGCTGGCTCTTCTGGTCGGGCGGTCGGTCGGTGTGGCGAACGGTCAGCCGACGCGTCGGCAGCACAGGAACAGCTGCTCCTCCGGCGGCAGCGAGGTGCTGGCCGGCGCGTACGGATGCCCCGACTGCTCCTCGACGGCGAACCCGGACTCGACCAGGACCCGTTCCAGATCCTCCCGCAGATACCCACTGATCCGCAGCTCCCGTCCGAGGAACGGCAGCGGAACGTGATCCAGGTCCGCCTCGACCATACCGAGCGCCAGCAGCCCGCCGGGCCGCAGGAGGGCCCGCAGCCGGGTCAGCACGGTGGGGATCTCGGCCTGGGGGAGCAGGATGAGGGAGAAGAAGGCGGTGACGGCGGCGAACCCGCCGTGGCCCCGCGGGCCCAGCGCGGGGACGTTCCAGGCCCGTTCGGCGCGCTCGGTGGCCAGGTCGTACATGTCGATGCGATGGAAGGCGGGCGCGATCGGCCCGCTCGGCGCCGTCTCGCGGGCCAGGGTGAGCATGACGTCCGAGAGGTCGATACCGGTGACGCGCATGCCGGCGGCGGTCAGCTGCCGGACGGTCGGGTCGCCGGTGCCGCAGCCGATGTCCAGTACGGCGGCCCCCGGTTCCAGCCGGGCCAGCAGCCGGCGGCCGCACGCGAGCTGGCCGCCCTTGGCGGGGAAGGCCTCGCCGTAGCCGGCGCCGATGGTGTCGAAGGCGACGGCCTGCAGCGCCCGCTCGGCACGGCGGCGCAGGACGTCGGGCCCGTCGTCGCCGTCCGCGTCCTCGTCGAGGGGGAACGGGTCCGATATCTGTCCGGTCGTCACGATTGAGAGGCACCTTTCCACCCGGGCCTCCGGTCGGCCGGACGAGGCCGGCCCGCCGTCCTGCCGGCGCCCGCGTTGCCCCGCCGGCCCGCTGCCGGTGGCGGTACGTCACGCTCCCCGCGTCACACTGACTGCACGCTGACACTTTGCACAGAGACACTCTGCACTGCGGGAGCGCCGCCGCGCTGCCGTTTCCGGTTTCCGGACGCTCCACCGGACGAATGCGCTCGTCTGTGTCCTGGCATCTGAGAATATGCGTGATCACTCCGTCGTAGGGTCCCTTTCCGGCCAACTCGTGGCGGTTGGGGTGGTGTGGCCCGGCTTGCGGAAGCACGGGGGTGCGGGCCCGGGTGGTGCGGCGAACGGCCGCACGCCGCACAGTGCCGTAGGAACCACCGCTGACCTGTGATTCTTTCCAGGTTTTGGCCGACAAGCCGACGTTTATCGAACGTCAATCGGTCCGGTGCACAGTGGAGTCCAGCGCCGGGGAAGCGTTGAGGGCGCTCCCGCAGCCGGGGGGCTGCGGGAGCGCCTGACGCACGGGGGAAGGCCTCCACGGGGGAAGCACGGGGGTGTGCGGGGCCTACGGCGCGGGGGGAGGGAAGGGCTCGGTGTGCTGTTGCGAGATGAGGTCCGCCACGGGGGAGGCCTCCGGCACACCGAGCCGAGTGAAGATCGCGTGGGCTTCGCGCAAGCAGGCCAGCCCACGGGCCGGCTGGGCGAGGCTGAGCAGTGCCTCGCCCAGCGCGGCGTTGGCCAGGCCCTGGCAGTAGGCGCCGTCGATCTCCTGCGCGATCACCAGCGACTCGCCCGCGGCCTCGGCGGCCTCGGCCGTCCGGTGACTGGCCAGCAGGCTCACCGCGAGCCGGGCGAGCGCGTAGCCCTCGCGCAGCCGGTTCTGCTGGGACTGGTAGAGCGCGTGCGCCTCCCGGAGGTGGTCGACCGCCTCGCCCGGGGATCCGGTGGACGACAGCACCACGCCGAGTTGGTACAGGGTGTCCGCCAGGCAGGGGCCGTTGGCGGAGCGCCGCGCCGTGGCGACGGCCTCCTCCACCGACCGCACGGCCTCCGCGCTCTTGCCGACGTCCAGCTGGGCCCGGGCGATATTGCCGAGCAGCCGGGCCTCGCCGATCGGGGCGCCGACCACGCGGCTGATGCCGAGCGCCTGCTCGAAGAACGGCAGCGCCTCGTCGCCGCGGTTGGCGAGGCTCAGGATGATGCCCAGGGTGTTGGCCACCATCGAGCGCATCACCGTCACGTCGTCGGGGTCCTGGAGGGAGAGGCTCGCCCGCAGTGAGCGCTCGGCGCCCTGGAAGTTGTTGGCGAAGTACTCCAGCGTGCCCAGCGCGAAGTGGACCCGGGCGAGCGCCTGGGCGTCGTCGTGCGACTGGGCGTTGGCCTCGGCGATCTCCAGCAGCCGGCGGGCCCGGGCGGCGTGCGTCGGGTCCTCGACGATGCTGTTGAGCGTGATCAGCAGGTCCAGGGCGGGCCGCAGCAGCGCGGACGGGCCGCCCAGGGCCGCCTCCACGCTGCTCAGCAGCATGCCGACCTCGGCCCGGAGCCACTGCTGGGCCCGCGCGTCGTCCGGCAGGCCGAGACCGGGCGCGGTGAGCTCGTCCAGCGGCTCGAACAGCTGGTCGTCGGGCTCGATGAGGCGCGCGGCGTTGCGCATGGTCGGCAGCAGGTGGTGCAGCAGGCGGAGCACCGCCCGCTGCTGCTCCTCCGTGTCGGCGCACTTCTCGTTCTGCCGCTGGGCGTACAGCCGCAGCAGGTCGTGGTAGCGGTAGCGCCCCGGGGTGAAGCACTCCAGCATGTTCGCCTCGACCAGGGCCTCCGTCAGCTGCTCGGCTCGCGCCTCGTCCTCGCCGAGCAGGGCGGCCGCCGCGTCGAGCGGCAGGTCGGGGGAGTCCACCAGGGAGAGCAGCCGGAACGCGCGGGCCTCGTCGGGCCGCAGCTGGCCGTAGCCGAGGCCGATGGTCGTCTCCACCGCGAGGTTGCCCAGCTGAAGCTCGTCGAGCCTCCGCCGTTGGTCCGCTAAGCGCCGGGCGAGGTCGGAGACGCTCCACCGGGGCCGGCCGGCGAGCCGGGCCGCGGCGATCCGGACGGCGAGCGGCAGGAAGCCGCAGGAGGTGACGACGGCCAGGGCCGCCTCCGGTTCGGAGGCCACCCGCTGCTCGCCCACGATGGCGGAGAAGAGCGCCAGGGCCTCGGCCGGGGTCAGCTCCTCGACGTCCACCAGGTGGGCGCCGGGGATCCCGGCCAGCCGGGAGCGGCTGGTGGCCAGGACGGCGCTGCCCGAGACGCCGGGGATCAGCGGCCGCAACTGGTCGGCGTCACGGGCGTTGTCGAGCAGGATGAGCATTCGGCGGTTGGCCAGCAGGGACCGGTACAGCGCGGCCCGCTGCTCCAGCGAGTCGGGGACCTCGGCGGTGCCCAGGGAGTGCAGGAAGTCGCCGAGCACGACGGCGGGGTCGGCGGGCGAGGCGCCCGCGCCGCGCAGGTCGACGTAGAGCTGGCCGTCCGGGAAGTCGGCCCGGACGCTGTGCGCCACGTGCACGGCGAGGGTGGTCTTCCCGACTCCGCCGATGCCCGCGAGGGACGTCACCACCACGGCCTGACCGGTCGCGCCCTGGAGGACGGCCCGGAGTTCGGCGACCAGGCCGGCGCGACCGCTGAAGTCCGAGACGTCGGCGGGCAGCTGGGCCGGGGCCGGTGCGCCGGTGGCCGGCTCCTCGCGGCTGCCGGACAGCGCGGGCCTGGGCGGGTGGGGCGCGGTGAGCGTGGGGTCGCCGGCCAGGATCCGGGCGTGCATGGACGAGAGCCCCGCGCCGGGTTCGACGCCGAGCTCCTCGATCAGCAGCTTCCGGGTGTCCGTGTAGACGCCGAGCGCCTCCGCCTGGCGGCCGCAGCGGTAGAGCGCGAGCATCAACAGCTCGCGCAGCCGCTCCCGGAGCGGGTGTTCGGCGGTGAGCGAGCTCAGCTCGGCGACCACCTCGGTGTGCAGGCCGATCTCCAGCGCGGCCGCGCACCGCTCCTCCCAGACCGTGACGTGGCGCTCGGCCAGCCGCAGCCGCTGGGTGTCGGCGTAGGGGCCGGGCACGCCGGGGATGGCGCGCCCGCTCCAGAGCGCGAGGGCCGAGACCAGCAGCCGGTGCGCCTCGACCGGATCGCCGTCGGCCCGGGCGGCGGCCGCCTCGGAAACGGTGCTCTCGAAGACCGTCAGATCCAAAGCGTCGGGGGAGATCCGCAAGGCGTATCCATCGGGCAAGGACACCAGGACCGCGGCGGGTGCGCGGACCTCCCGATGGGGCTCGATGACGGTTCGCAGCCGGGAAACATAAGTCCGCAATGCGGCGATTGCCTGCGGTGGGGGCCTTTCTCCCCAGATCCCGTCGACAAGGTCCTGCGTGGTGACGAGTCGGCCTTGTTGCAGCAGCAGACAGGTCAGTACCGCCTGCTGTTGCGGGGACCCGAGTGCCAGGGCCTCCTGGCCGCGCCGCGCCTGCACCGGACCGAGCACCTGGAAGCGCAGCGTGTTGCTGTGCGGCGTTTCCTGAGGCTCCATGAAATTCCCCCGATGACCTGTGACGGCAGGCGCGACGCGCGGGGCGTTCGGCGGTCCCGCTGCGGTGCATCAGCTTAGGCGGACGGCTGCAAACACTGGAGAACGGCACAAGCTGCGCGATGTTTATAGGACATTTAACGGCTCCCACGATACTGTCCGGGCGCCTGGGTCGAGTTCGGTCGGGCGCGAGCGAATCCCGATGACCTGAAAGGCAGCCACTCCATGGCCGAGAACGAGCCCACCAGCACCGCGACACCGTCGGCCGCGCCGGAGACCACCTCGCCCGTCACCGCGGACACCCAGGTGGTGGACGAGGCGGCGGCGAACGTCGCCGGACACATCGTCCCGGCCGAGGAGGTGCACGTCGACCCGCAGGAGCTGATGGGCGGCGAGGTCACCGAGCCGGAGCACGCCGACGAGAAGTCGGAGAAGCCCTACGAGCCGTTCGGCGTGATCAACAGCCGTCCGTAGGACCCGCGGTCCCGGATCCGGGCCGCCCGCCTCCACGGCGGGCGGCCCGGTCCGCGTTTCGCGGCCGGTCCGCGCCGTGCCACCCGGCCGGGGCGGCCGCCGCCGGTGGCCGGATCCGGTCACCCGTCGGGGCCGCGGCCCGCGCGGCCCCTCAGGCGACCCGGCTCTCGTTGAGGCGCGAGTCCCGGTTGCGGGCCGCGAGCCGGGCGCTCAGCCGGGCCCGGTTCTCCAGCGCCCTGTTCTCCGGCGCGGGGTTCTCCGGCGCGGGGTCCTCCGGGTCGGGGTGGTCCGGGTCGGGGTCGTCGGGGGACGGGGCCGGTGCCGGGCCGACGCGGTCGGGCGGGGCGGTCCACTCGCGGCCGCCGCCCGGGGGCCGCAGGTAGTGCTCGCCGCCGAGGCTGTCCATGTAGATGCCGGTGCGTCCGGTCCTGGTGTCGAGGACGAGTTCACCCACACGCGGTCGGTAGGCCGCGGCGTTGCGCTTACGGGTGCTCACCGCAGTGCTCCTTGCTCTGGTGCGGACACGGCGGTGGATGCGCCGGCCCTGGTCGCTGTCGGTGCCTGTGTTCTGCTCGGCGACTACCCAGCATCTCTAGAGAAGCTAATATCTCTAGAGATGTCAACGGCCTGACCGGTCATACCGGCTTACCGGTGGCCACGGGTACGCCTACGATTTCTGGCGAGGACGAGGGAGCAGGCGATGGTCGGCAGCAGCGGCGGGAAACAGCCCAAGTACCAGCGGATCGCCGACTCGCTCAAGGCGGCCATCGACAGCGGCGAGTACCGGGCGGGCGACCGGCTGCCCGGTGAGAACGACCTCATGGACACCTACGGGGTGGCCCGGATGACCGCCCGCCAGGCGCTCGGCGTCCTGCAGAGCGAGGGCATCGCCGAGGCGCGCAAGGGCGCGGGGGTCTTCGTCCGGGACTTCCGGCCGCTGCGGCGGCGCGGGATCCAGCGGCTCGCGCAGGGGCAGTGGGGGTCGGGGCGGTCGATATGGTCGGCGGACATCGACAACCGGACGCTGGTCGTGGACCAGGTGTCGGTCACCGAACAGGGGGCGCCGGAGCACGTGGCGCGGGTGCTCGGGGTCGACCCGGGCGCGCCGATGTGCGTGCGGCACAGACGGTTCGTGCTGGACGGCAAGCCGGTGCTGCTCTCCACGTCCTACCTGCCGGCGGGCCTGGTCGCCGGGACGGCGATCACCCGTGAGGACACCGGTCCGGGCGGCACCTACGCGCGCCTCGCCGAGATCGGCGCCAAGCCGGTGCACTTCCGCGAGGAGGTCCGGTCGCGGATGCCCGGCGCGGAGGAGGCCGCCCGGCTGGAGCTGTCGGCGGGCACGCCGGTCATCCTGATCTGCCGCACCGCGTTCGCCGACGAGGGGCAGGTCGTCGAGCTCAACGAGATGACCCTCGACGCGGCGTCCTACGTGCTGGAGTACGACTTCGACGCCTGAGGCGCCCGGACGGCACGGCCCCGCCCCGGACGGCACGGCCCCGCCCCGGTCGCGCGGTTCGCGGCCGGGGCGGGCGGTGGAGCGTGGGGCGGAGCGGGCGGGAGGCGCCGCGGCTACTCCTTGGAGCGCACCCGCAGGCTGGTGATCAGCGGGCCCTCGGTGGTCTCGCGGAAGAAGTCGTTGCCCTTGTCGTCCACCACGACGAAGGCCGGGAAGTCCTCGACCTCGATGCGCCAGACGGCCTCCATGCCCAGCTCGGCGTACTCCAGCACCTCGACCTTCTTGATGCAGTCCTGGGCCAGCCGGGCCGCCGGGCCGCCGATGGAGCCGAGGTAGAAGCCGCCGTGCGCGGCGCACGCGTCGGTGACCTGCTTGCTGCGGTTGCCCTTGGCGAGCATGACCATCGAGCCGCCGGCGGCCTGGAACTGGTCGACGTAGGAGTCCATCCGGCCGGCCGTGGTGGGGCCGAAGGAGCCGGAGGCGAAGCCCTCGGGGGTCTTGGCCGGGCCGGCGTAGTAGACCGGGTGGTCCTGGAGGTACTTGGGCATGCCCTCGCCGGCGTCCAGGCGCTCCTTGATCTTGGCGTGCGCGATGTCGCGCGCGACGACGAGCGTGCCGGTGAGCGAGAGCCGGGTCTTGACCGGGTACTTGGACAGCTCGGCGCGGATCGCGGACATCGGCTGGTCGAGGTCGATCCGGACCACGTCGTCGTCGAGGTGCTCGTCGGTGGTGTCCGGCAGGTACTTCGCCGGGTCGGTCTCCAGCTGCTCCAGGAAGACGCCCTCGGCGGTGATCTTGCCCAGCGCCTGGCGGTCGGCCGAGCAGGAGACGGCCATCGCGACCGGCAGCGAGGCGCCGTGCCGCGGCAGGCGGACGACCCGCACGTCGTGGCAGAAGTACTTGCCGCCGAACTGCGCGCCGATGCCGATCTTCTGGGTGAGCTCGGTGACCTTGGCCTCCAGGTCCAGGTCGCGGAACCCGTGGCCGGTGCGGGCGTTGCCCTCGGTCGGCAGGTTGTCCAGGTAGTGCGCGGAGGCGTACTTGGCGGTCTTCAGCGCGAACTCGGCGCTGGTGCCGCCGATCACGATGGCCAGGTGGTACGGCGGGCAGGCGGCGGTGCCGAGCGACCGGATCTTCTGCTCCAGGAACGAGAGCATGCTGGCCTCGTTCAGGATCGCCTTGGTCTCCTGGTACAGGTACGACTTGTTGGCCGAGCCGCCGCCCTTCGCCATGAACAGGAACTTGTAGGCGTCGCCGTCGGTCGCGTACAGCTCGATCTGGGCCGGCAGGTTGGTGCCGGTGTTCTTCTCGTCCCACATGGTCACCGGGGCCATCTGGGAGTACCGCAGGTTGAGCTTGGTGTACGCGTCGAAGACGCCGCGGGCGATCGCGCTCTCGTCGCCGCCCCGCGTCAGCACGCCCTGGCCGCGCTTGCCCATGACGATCGCGGTGCCGGTGTCCTGGCACATCGGCAGGATGCCGCCGGCCGAGATGTTGACGTTCTTCAGCAGGTCCAGCGCGACGAAGCGGTCGTTGGGGCTGGCCTCCGGGTCGTCCAGGATCCGTCGCAGCTGGGCGAGGTGGGCGGGGCGCAGGTAGTGCGAGATGTCGTGCATCGCCTCGGCGGTGAGCAGCCGAAGGGCCTCGGGCTCGACCTGGAGGAAGGTGCGACCGCCGGCCTCGAAGGTGGAGACACCCTCGGAGGTCAGCTTTCGGTACGGGGTCGGGTCAGCGCCCAGGGGGAGCAGGTCGCTGTACTCGAAATCCGGCGTGGGAGCCATGGGGGCGGTCCTTAGTGTTCCAGTGATCCGGCTGCGTCGGCGAAGCACCCTCAAGGGTAGGACCCGCGGAAACGTCGCACGCGGACAGGTCTGCCTGCGTGACCGGGGTCACTCGGACACGCGTACGGACTTGCCCGGTTGACTAGGCTTGGCCCGTGGACAACTCGCCGTCGCAGGACGACCAGGGGCAGTCGCCCGTACCCATGACCAAGCCGGGAGCCGAGCCTCCCGTCCGGACCGACCGGGCCCCGGTCGCGGAGGCCGAGATGCGGGCCTCGGACGCCGACCGCGAGCGGGTCGCGGAGCTGCTGCGCGACGCCTACGCCGAGGGCCGGCTGAACGTGGACGAGCACGCCGAGCGGATCGAGGCCGCCTACGGGGCCAGGACGCTGGGCGATCTCGTGCCGCTCACCCGGGACCTCCCCGCGCACCGCGCGATCTCCTTCGAGAAGGCGCCGCTGGACGCCCCGGACGGCCGTCCGTCCGGACCGGTGCGGCTGCCGGCCCGTCAGGAGGCGCCGACCATGGTGGCGATCTTCGGCGGGGCCTCCCGCCGGGGCCGCTGGCGGGTCGGCTCGCGCCTGCGGGCGGTCGCGGTGTTCGGCGGTGTCGAGATCGACCTGACCGACGCCGTGTTCGAGTCGCCCGAGGTGGAGATCGAGGTGATCGCCATCTTCGGCGGTGTCGAGATCAAGGTGCCGGAGAACGTCAGTCTGCACGGCAGCGGGGTCGGCGTCTTCGGTGGCTTCGACGTCAAGGAACAGACGGCCGCAGACCCGTACGCGCCGGTCGTCCGGGTCAAGGGCGCCGCGGTGTTCGGGGGCTGCGAGGCCAAGCCGCGCAAGGGCAAGAAGCTCAAGGAATGGGTGCGCAAGCAGCTCGGTACCGAGTAGGCGGGCCGGAGCCGAGTGCCCGGGTCGGAACAACTCCCGCCCGGGCACTCGGCGTTGCGGCGAGTGCAGGCTGTAGTCGATTGCGTGCAGTGTGCATGAATCGCGCTACGGCGGGGTAGTTCCTCTCGCACATCGCTTCTTGTACGGCTGCGCACCGGAGGCGGCCTGAGGCCGGCTCGGGGGGTGAAGAGCGGGGGCTCGCAGCCGGGCAGGGGAGCGAGCTTCCCCGTGTCCGAGAGCCTCGTCAGGAGTACGGCCGTGCTGCATCCGATCGAGTCCCGCACCACCTCGCCCGTCGTCGCCCAGGTGCTGGAGCGCCCGCCGGCCGCCCAGTCGCAGGGTGACGACAACCCCTGGCACACCGGTGCGGCCTGCCGGCGGGACGAGGTGGGGTTGTTCTTCGCCCCGTCCAAGGAGCCGACGGCGGCCCGGCTCTCCCGCGAGGAGCAGGCGAAGCAGGTCTGTGCGCGCTGCCCGGTGCTGCTGGAGTGCCGGGAGCACGCGCTGGCCCAGCCGGAGCCGTACGGGGTGTGGGGCGGGCTGACGGCCGCCGAGCGCCGGGTGGTGCTGGCCCGGCGGCGGCGCCGGGACGCGGATCTGCACGAGGCGACCCGGATCCCGGCCGCCCGCAGCCGGATCGCGGGCTGAGCGGGGGCCGACGGGCGCCCCGCGGTACGCGAACGCCCCGCGGCTTCGGCGAAGGGGGATTTCGCCGAAGCCGCGGGGCGGTGGAACGCGGCCGGGAGGGTCGGTTCAGTTGGCGCGGTCGAAGTCGATCGCGCTGTACGCCCGCAGCTTGGACAGCTTGTGGGTGGAGTGGATCTCCCGGATCGTGCCGCTCTTGGAACGCATCACCAGCGAGCTGGTGGTGGCGGTCTCCTGGCGGTAGTGCACACCGCGCAGCAGCTCGCCGTCGGTGATGCCGGTGGCGACGAAGAACACGTTCTCGCCGCTGACCAGGTCGTTGGTGGTGAGCACCCGGTCCAGGTCGTGGCCCGCGTCGAGGGCCTTCTGCCGCTCGGCCTCGTCCTTGGGCCAGAGCCGGCCCTGGATCACGCCGCCCATGCACTTCATCGCGCAGGCCGCGATGATGCCCTCGGGGGTGCCGCCGACGCCCATCAGCAGGTCGACGCCGGTGCCCTCGCGGGCCGCCATGATGGCGCCGGCCACGTCGCCGTCGGAGATGAACTTGATCCGGGCACCCGCCTCGCGGATCTCCTGGACCAGGCCCTCGTGGCGGGGCCGGTCGAGGATGACCACGGTGACGTCCTCGACGGCGCTGCCCTTGGCCTTGGCGACCCGGCGGATGTTGACGGCCGCCGGCGCGGTGATGTCGACGAACTCGGCGGCCTCCGGGCCGGCCACGAGCTTGTCCATGTAGAACACGGCGCTCGGGTCGAACATGGTGCCCCGGTCGGCCACCGCCAGCACGGCCACGGCGTTGTTCATGCCCTTGGCGGTGAGGGTGGTCCCGTCGACCGGGTCCACCGCGACGTCGCACTCGGCGCCGGTGCCGTCGCCGACCCGCTCGCCGTTGTAGAGCATCGGCGCTTCGTCCTTCTCGCCCTCGCCGATGACGACGATGCCGTTCATCGAGACGGTGGAGACGAGCGTGCGCATGGCCTTGACCGCGGCGCCGTCGGCGCCGTTCTTGTCGCCACGGCCGACCCAGCGGCCGGCGGCCATCGCGGCCGCCTCGGTGACCCGGACGAGTTCGAGTGCGAGGTTCCGGTCGGGAGCCTCGGGCGCGACCTCAAGGGCGCTGGGGAGATTGTGCGGGTACTGCGTGGTCATCGTCGTTACCTCTCTGTACGCGACGGCCAGTGAGCGCCCGACTACTGCCAGGTCGAACGCCGTGGTGAGGGTCCTGCGATCGTATCTGCCCACGAGATGACTGTCTGTGGCGCGGGTCGCCACCCCGGGTCGGAATCGGCCGCTTCACCCCGGATCACCCGTACGTGGGCACCCCGGGTACCGGTCGCCCGTAAGGGATGAGTCACCATGTGGGGGTGGCTGGAGAGAGCAAGGGCATGAGGAGCCGGCAGTCGGTACGGGACATGGTCCTGTCGATGCTGGCCGTCGGTTTGGTGGTCTGGGTCGGGTACCTGTTCCTGCCGCACGACGCCGACGGCGACGGTGTGCGCACGGTCGAGTACAAGGTGGCCGCGGCCTCGGCGAAGCGCGCCGCGCCGTACTCGCTGCTCTCCCCCGAGGGCCTCTCCGACAAGTGGCGCGCCACCTCGGTCAAGTACGACCCGGCGGCGCTGGGCGGCGGCCGGGGCAATGCCTGGCACCTGGGTTTCGTCACCCCCTCCGGGCAGTACGCGGCGGTCGAGCAGAGCGATGTCGCCCGTAGCGTGCTGGTCGGCGCGCTGGTGGCGGACGGCAAGCCGGACGGCGGCTCCGAGGTGGCCGGGCGGGCCTGGGAGCGGATCCAGGGCAGCAAGTCCCGCGCGCTCGTCCTCCAGGGCGAGGGCGGTACCACCGTGCTCACCGGCACCGCCTCCTACGAGGAGCTGGCCGAGCTGGCGCAGGCGCTCAAGTAGCGGACTCCCCGCCGCGGCGGGGTACGCGGAAGGGCCCGCACCGGTCGACCTTAGGTTCAAGGGGTCGTCGCAACACCGCTTGGTTTCAGACGGTGAGTAGATCACGTAGACGCTCGGCTGGGGTATCCCAGCCGAGCGTCTTGC
>NZ_JBHYYB010000055.1:0-18544 GCF_042752535.1 Kitasatospora sp. NPDC059327
GCGGGCGAAATCACCCAAACCAGGCCCATAGGCCCAACTCTGGCGATACCCTGCCCAGCCAACGCTCAAGCCGCCAAGTGAAGCACTCAGTCACAACCGACTGTGAGCGGCAGCCTGCAAGGTCCGACGCTCTGACCGCCGAACTCTCCGCCCGCGCCGGAATCCGTGGGAACGAGGCCGGCCGCGTCGGAGTACAGGCTTCACCTGCGCGGTGCGCGGTTCCGGTCGGCCTGCTCGGCGCGCAGGACCTGCACGACGAGGGAGGAACCCGCCGCGGGTAGTCGGGGTGAGCGTGCCTCCGCGGCGGCGGTGCGGCCGGCCGGCTCGGCGGGGACGGCAGCTCCACGCAGGAGGGCGGCGAGGACAGGTCCGGCGCTGAGCCAGGTGCCGACGTCCGACCACATCTCCGCGTTGCGTTCCTCGACCGCGGCGGTGCGGCCGGGCTCGATCGGTGTCCCGTCCGCCCGGCTGTGGCGCTGCAGTGCGGGCTTCCACTCGTCGAGGGTCCGGTTGGCGCCCTCGAAGGTGCCGGCCAGGGTGCGCAGGTAGTAGCCGCTCCGGTCCGCTTCCGGCCCGGGGGGCAGGAGTTGGTGCGCGGCGCGGCCGTCTCGGAGGAGGGCGTCGGCGTGGGGCAGGACCCGCTGGAGGTGGGCGAGCGCGGTGGCGTCGCGGCGGACCTTGCCGTCGTCGTAGAGCTGCTCGTCCAGCGGCCAGCCGTCGTCGTCGCAGAGGCCGTCGGAGATCGAGTCCCAGTGGTCGAGGGCCAGTTGGGCACCCTGGAGGGCTTCTTCCAGGACGGCGAGCCGGTGCCGGGCCTGGAGTCGGTCGTGGAGGGGCAGCAGCGTGCGCTCGATGCCGGCTGCTGCGGTCTCCGGGTCCGCGGGGAGGGCGAGGTCGAGCTGTTCAGCGGCGAGCGCCTGCTGGGTGTAGGAGTGTCCGTCGGTCAGGGCGATCGAGCGGATCGAGTAGCCGTACCCGGTGGCGGGCTGCTCCTCGGTGACGAGGAGTCCGATCGGCCGGGCGGGGTCGGTGAGGACGGAGGCGTTGCGGAAGTCGGCCAGCCGGATGGGGCCGAGGGCGAGCATCGAGACGATGTCGGCCATGTCCGCATCGAGGTGCTGGTGGTGTTCGGCCGTCCAGGTGCCGGGCAGGCGGGCGGCGAGGGCGGTGGCGTAGGAGGGGAGGTCCACGGTCCTTGTTCTCGGTTGTCGGCTCGGGCCTGGGGCTGTCGTCGGTGCGGGCGAGTGGATACGGTCGCGGGGCGGGCCCGGCGCGAGCAGTGCGCCGGGCCCGCCGTCGCTTCGGTGGGTCAGCCCGCGGCCGGGGCGGGGTCGACCGCGATGTCGAGCAGGCCCACGGCGTGGGCGAGGTGCTCGTGGACCTGGGCGGCATCGGTGCCGGTGACCACCAGGTGTCCCAGGCGGGCGGTGCCGAGGTCGCCGGCCGGGGGCAAGAGGACCTGCCGGCCCGGCTCGCACTCCCACACCAGGCGCTCCAGCCAGGCGGGGTTGCCCAGTTCGGGTCGGGGGCGGGCGGTGCGGACGGTGCCGGAGGTGGCCGGGTAGAGGAAGCGGACGCCGGCGGAGGCGGCGCGGGTGGGGGTGAGGTCGGGTTCGCGGCCGAGGGCGATGTCGGCCGCCGCGGCGGCGAGGTCGATCCCGGTCGCCAGGCGCACCAGGTGTCCGATCAAGTCTCCGCCGATGCGCCCGTTGGCCTCGATCAACCGAGCGCCGTCGGCGGTCAGGCGCATTTCGACGTGGGAGACGCCGGAGTTCATGCCGAGGGCGTCCATGGCCGCCTCGGCGACCGGGCCGACCTGGGCGAGGAGCGGGTCGTCGGCGGCCACGACGTGGCCGACCTCCTCGAAGTGGGGCTCGGGCCCGAGGCGCTTGCGGGTGACGGCGACTGCGGTGGTGATGCCGCGCACCGTGACGCACTCCACCGAGATCTCGGGGCCGTCCAGGTACTCCTCGACGAGGATGCCGCTGCCCTCCTCGCCCTGGTCCTCGGCCCGGCCGTTGGTGTAGGCGAAGCCGGCCGGCAGGTCGTCGGGGTTCTCCACCTTGATCACGCCGATGCTGCCCGCGTGGGAGGCCGGCTTGAGGACCACGGGGTATCCGATGCGGCGGGCCGCGCGGGCGGCGGTCACCAGGGAGGTGACCCGGATCGACTGGGCGGACGGCACCCCTTCCGACGCCCAGACCGCCCGCGAGGCGGCCTTGTTGCGGCAGGCCGCGGCGGTGGCCGAGGACTGGCCGGGCACGCCGAGGTCGGCGGCGACGTGCGCGGCCGGCACCAGCGCGTACTCGTCCCACGTCACGACGCCCTTGATGTCGTGCCGCTCGGCGAGACGGCCGACCGCCCACCGCAGTTCCTCCAGGTCGCCGAGGTGGGCCACCTCGTGGTCGCGGACGTGGTCCAGCTGCCAGGTCGGGTCGGTGGCGTTCACCAGGACCAGCGGGCTGCGCCCGGCGGCGGAGGCGAGACAGTACGACCTGTAGGCCATATCCCCCGAGCCCAGGACCAGGAGCACCCCCTCGTCACGGGTGTCGTTCGTCGGGGTGTTGGTGGTGGTCATGCGGGTCCTTCCGGTACGGGGCGGCGCGGTGGGCGGGTCGGCGGGCACGGCGGTGTTCACCAGCGGGCCGGCGGGGGCAGGTGCGGGGCGGCCTGGTTGCCAAGGCGCTGCGACAGCCGTCGCAGCGCGTGTTCGGTGTCGGGCTGGTGGCCGATCAGGTGGACGACGGTGCGCAGGATGCGTGGCCGGTAGCCCAAGCGCGCCTTCGCCAGGTGGTTGGCCCGTCCGGCGTCAATGAGGATCGCGCCTTGGTCGATCGCCCAGCGGGCGGACTCGCACATCAGCCACGTGTAGACGAGCGGTGCGGCCGGGTGCTCGTAGTCGAGGCCGGACGCCCAGAGGTAGAGGCAGCCGTCATACAGCCAGCCGTAGATCCCGCCGACGAGGCGGCCGTCGTGGCGGGCGGCGAGCAGGACGGTGCCGGGTACGGCGACCAGCTGCTCGAACATGTCGCTGCCGTACAACCTCGTTCCGTGGCGGTCGGCGGTGCCGGCGGCCATTGGGGCGAAGGCGGGGACGGCGTCGAGGATGTCGCGGCTGGTGGTGAGCGGGTCGAGGACGAGGCCGGCTTCGGTGCCGCGGCGCCAGCGGCGGCGGATGTCCCGGCGCTGGCGCGAAGGCATGCCCTGCCACCACTGCTCGATGGTCGGCCCGAGGGTGCGGGTCCAGGCGACGTCGGTGGCCAGGTCCAGGACCTGTCCTGCACCGGCGGCGTGGGCGGCGGCGGTCAGCCGGTCGGCCTGGTGCCGGTCGAGTCCGGGGTGGACGAGGGCGCTGGCGCCGAGCCGGGCGGCGAGGTCGAGGCCGGCCCGGGTGGTGGCGGAGGCCATCGTGGCGGTCGCGGTTCCGGCTCCGCCGTACTCGGCGTGCGGGCTGTTCCCGGCGTACAGCACGGTTCCGCTCCACACCGGGGGGACGTCGGCGTCGGTCTCCTGGCTCGTCCAGTACGGGCAGCCGTCGGCGGCGGTGAGGAAGTAGGAGACGGTCTCGGCGTCCCCGGTGGCGGGGTCGGTCAGGTGGAGGTGGTGGTGTTCCAGGATCCGCTCGGTGGTCAGTGTCGACCAGGCGCTCGCCCAGGTCCGGGTGCGGGAGGGGTGCGGCGCCCGCCGGGTGTCGGCCGGTGCGGCGGCGGGGTGCTCGTACCAGCGGGCGGTGACCTGGGGTACGGCGGTGCGGGGCAGGGTCATGCGGTGGCGGTCTCCAAGGGGTTGCAGGCGGGGGAGGGTCAGGCGGCTTCGGCCTGGAGGACTTCGTCCTGGGCGGCGGGCTCGGCGGCCGGCTGCTCGTAGGAGTGCCGGTGGCGGTGGAGGCCGACCAGGCAGAAGCCGGTGGCGACGGTGACGGCGGCCGCTCCGGCGAACAGCAGGGCACGCACGCCGCCAGCGGGGACGACGGCGACCAGCAGGCCGGCCAGCGGGA
This sequence comes from Kitasatospora sp. NPDC059327, assembly GCF_042752535.1. Lineage (NCBI taxonomy): Bacteria > Bacillati > Actinomycetota > Actinomycetes > Kitasatosporales > Streptomycetaceae > Kitasatospora > Kitasatospora sp. NPDC059327. The sequence continues at coordinate 3,998 of NZ_JBHYYB010000055.1, forward strand.
GCGGGGCCAAGACGAGCAGGACGCAGACCGCCAAGGTCGCGCCGAAGCGCCGGGCAGGAATCAGGCGGGCACGGGCGGTGCGCAGGGCGACCATCGCGGCACCCTCGGCGGCCATCAGCGTGGCGACCGCCGCGGTGTAGGTGACCAGGGTCGGTGCGATGGCAGCTCCGGCGGCGGCTGCGCAGGTGACGACGCAGGAGGCGAGGATCACGGGGAAAAGTCCGTGCCGGTCGATGGCCGGCTTCGCGGCGAGGACGGCCAGCAGGGAGGCGCCCGCCGCGACGCTCCACACCAGGCCGGTGGCGGCGGTGCTGTGGTGCAGCTCCCGAGTGACGGTGATCGGTGTGGACACCTGCAGAAGGCCGGACAGCAGGTTCGCGGCGGCGAGCGTGGCGACCAGCCAGGCCAGGGCCGGGGTGCCGAGCACTCCCTTCAGACCGCCAGCCAGGGCGTCACGGGCCCGCTCGCGGCGCTGCTCGGCGACCAGGCGCAGGCGCACGCGCGGGGTACGCATGACCAGCGCCATGGTGATGGTGACGGCGGACAGAATCGCCACGGCGGCGAGCAGGAGCGCCGGACCGGCGAGCAGCAGCGCACCGCCGATCAGCGGGCCCAGCAGGGCTGCGCTCTGGTCGATCGCGGTGAACCGCGACTGCACCCGGTGCGCCTGGGCACCGGCTCGCCGGCTCGCCTCCGACCCGAGCGACTCGACCGCGAGGAAGCTGCCTTCGGCAAGCATCCCGGCCACCACGCCGAAGGCGAGCACGACGGGTACTCCGAGGCCCATGCTCATCCCCACCAGGGTGAGCAGGGCGGCCCCGCCGCGCGCCAGGCTGGTCGCCAGGACCGCGGTCTGCGGGCTGTGCCGGTCCACCAGCGGGCCGCCGAGGACGATCGCGGCGAGCCTGGGCAGCCACTCCAGCAGGAACGCCGCCCCGGTCCACACCACCGAGTGGGTGAGGGTGAGGACCAGCAGCGGCACGGCGTAGGTGATCACCGAGCCCGCGAGGGCGTCGGTGCCGCGCAGCACGTAGCAGCGCAGCAGCCAATCCCGGTCGCCCTGCGGCGCCCGGCGCTGGGCACGCTCGGCGCGGTCGCCGGACTCCGTGAACGGGAAGACGGACATGCTGCTCCTGCTGGCGGTCGGCGGCTGAGTGGTGCGCCCGCCGACGGAGCGTCGATCGCGTTCGTCGGCGGGCGGACCCCAAGACTCCGTGCCATGCAGCCCGACGCATCGCGCCGATCATGTGGTATAAGCCGCGCTTGGGTGATCCATGCGGATTGATCAAAGCGCCAGGGGCGCCACGAGCCCTATCCGGTGGGCTCTCGGCCATTGCGCCACCGCGCAGCGCGCGGCCCTGTCACCGGCCGGGCCCGCGCGGCTTGCCTCCTGGTGCGCGCGGTGGCGGCGAGCTGGCGCAGTACGAAGTCCAGCGAGTGACAGCGCTGTCAGGCCAACGGCTCCGACATCACTCAACCAAGTCCAGTAGCAAGGGGATTGGCATCGCCGCCCTCGACCTGTGCTCCTTGGAGTTGCCGCCCCTTCAAAGGCAGATCAGGGCGGCAGAACCTTCGGCTTCGACTCTTGGGAGTGGTAGTTGATACCCCTTTTCAGGGGCGATGAGAACAGGCACGGTGGTACTGCTACCGCTGGTCTGCGCTAGTTGCTACTCCGCCGGGCGCGATGAGACCCGCTGAGCCTTCGCCCTGGTGCTCGGCTTCAAGGGGTTGCTACCCCTGAACGGGGCGATGAGCGTACCTATCGTGCGTTGTTGATGCGCCGGCGGCCGTCACACGACCTGGCTGGTCTGGTAGGCGTGTCGGTGGGGGCCGCGGACGGCGAGGAGGCCGAGGTCGGGGTCATAGTCGGCGTCAAGAATGCGGACGCTGAGGGCTTTTTCGTAGCGGCTGAGTGGGGCGGCCCAGGCGGGCATGGGGATGAGGTACTGGTCGGCGACGAGGCGTCCTTCGGCGGCAGTGCCCTGGGTGAGGGCTTGGGTGTAGGCGGCGCGGTGCTGCTCGAGGATGGCTTCGGTGCCGTCGAAGAGTTCGTCGAAGGTCTGGGCGAGGTCGGTGCGGTCGGCGAAGGGACGGCGGAAGGTGAGGAAGGCGCTGTCGAAGGTGTCGCGATGGGTGGTGACTTCGTTGTGCCAGCGCTGGCCCCAGCCGGTGGCGTAGATGGTGTTGAGCCAGCCGGTCGCGTCGGCCTCACTCACGATGCGGTTCTGGTGTTCGAGCAGGCGCTGCCAGCCGGCCTTGACCGGCTCACGGGGATAGATGCCGTCGGCGAACTCACCCGGCTGGTTGCGTCGGCGGGTCCATGCCGGTGCGTGGACGATGACGTCGGCCAGCTCGCGTGCGCCGAGGCGGTTGACGCGGCCGAACCGCTGGAGGAGGGCTTCCAGCGGTGCCGCGGCGGTGAAGAGGACATCGAGGTCGAGGTCGAGGCTGACCTCGACGACCTGGGTGGCGACCAGCAGCCCGGGGCGGCGGTGGGCTGATGCGCTGGCGAATCGGTTTCGGATGTTCTGCTCGATGCGGTTGCGGTCCTGTCGGGTGAAGCGGGAGTGCAGGAGGAAGGCGCTGTCGTCGCCGTGGAGGGCCCGGCTGTGCGGGGCGAGTTCGGCGAAGAGGGCTAGGGCGTGGGCGACGTTGTTGGCGACGACCAGGACGCTCTGGCCCCGGTCGAGCCGGGCGCGGATCTCGTGGGTGGTGGCCGGGTCGGTGAGGTGGTGCTGGCGGACTTGCAGGCGATGGCGGGGTGGCAGGCCGAGATCCGGGGTGTCCACGAGGGTGGGCGTCTGGGCGAGCGTGTCCTCGAAGAGGTCGGCGAGGACGTCGGGCAGGGTGGCGGAGACGACGGCGATCCGTCCGCCCAGGCGTTCCCACAGCCGGGCCGTGGCGAGGATGTAGCCGAGGCGGCGGGAGTCGTAGGCGTGCAGCTCGTCCAGGATGAACACCGAGTTCGCGGCGTCCACGAGCAGGCCGGCGTGGGCCGAGCCCGCCAGCGCGGCGCGGAACAGCTGGTAGGGGGTGCCCACCCGGACACTCTCGCGGAACAGGCGGGTGAACGCAGCACGGGACAGGGCCTTGGACGCCTCGCTCTGCTGGCAGGGCCCGGCCTGTTCGTCCTCGTCGGGGTTGTCGGTGGAGCGGATAGCGGCGGCCAGGTGGTAGGAGGCGGCGCGGGAATGGGCGACACCGACCAGCTCCGGATCGCCGAGGAGATCGGCGAAGCGGTCGGCCATCGCGTTGATGGAGGCGAGGTAGGGCAGGGTGAAGAAGACCCTGGGCACCCCGCCTGTGTGCTGGGCGAGCTCGGTGACCTGGCGGGCCGCCCACAGCAGCACGGCCTCGGTCTTGCCGCTCCCGGTGGGCGCGCGCAGGAGCAGGTGACCGCTGGCCTCGGCCGCGCGGAGCTGGTGCTCGCGCAGCACCCGGCCCTTGGTGGCCATCTGCTCTTCGAGGGCCGGCCGGAAGCGGTGGTCGAACGGCTGGAAGGTGTGGAGACAGCCGTGGGCGGAGGAGAGGTGGTCGGCGACCGTCACCGCTCCTTGGAGCAGGACGGCGGCCAGGCCGACGTCGGCGGCCACCCGCCGGTCCCAGCGGTTCAGCAGCTCGGTGAGGATGCCGTGCGCCGTGTCGGTGAGGCCGGTGCTGGTCAGCGCGCCGGTCTTGTGGGTGGTGGGGAGCAGGGCGGTGGCTGCGGTGGTGTGCAGCCAGCCGAGCAGCGCCGTCACCGCGTTCTCGTCGATCGGGCCGATCCGCTTCGCGAGTTCATCCGCTGTCAGGCCGTCGTAGAGGAAGCGCAGATCACGGCCGTTGCTGCCGGTCAGGGCGCGGTGGTGGGTGGCGACACCTGCCGCCACCCACCCGAGCAGCTGCTCGTCCGGGACCAGGGCCAGCAGGAAGCCCAGGGAGACGACCTCGTGCCGTTCGCCCCAGGAGCGCAGCCGGCCGAGGAGCATCTGCTGGCAGCCGTCGGGGAGTTTGCCGCCGTCGTGGTACAGCCCGCTCAGCTGGGCGGCCGGCCAGAACCGGCCGTCCAGCACGCGCTCGGCGGCCTCGATCCGGCCGACCCGCCGGGCGAGCTCGATCCCGGCCGCCAAGGTGGCCTCCAGGTGCGCTGTCAGCTCTTCGGGGGGCACGGCGCCGCGGGTGCTCTTGGCCAGCAGCGTCCGCAGGGGATCGGCGCTCGTGCCCATCGGTGTCTCCTTCTGTTGCCGGGTCAGGCCGGGCTGACGGCGGTGGTGAAGTGGGCGCCGGGGTGGACCGGCGGCAGCAGCAGGACGGCCTGGCCGTCGGCGTCCGACCAGCTTCCGGGCACCAGGGTGCTGCTGCGGGCGGTGGCGTCGTGCCGGTAGTCGCCCCAGACGGTCCGCTCCCGCCCCGGGGCCACCGACGTCGGCAGCCGCAACAGCGTCCCCTGAGCCTTCGGGAAGGTGGCGACGACGGCCCCGCGCTGCTCGCCCTCGACCGGGGTGAGGACGGTGTGGTCAAGGCGGATTCCGACGAGGTCTTGGCTCCGGCCGAGCCGCAGCGGCCACACCGGTCGCCGGAGCCGGCTGCGCCACATCTCGGTGTCGTCCAGCAGCCAGACGTGCACGGTGGCGTCGGCGAGGAACTCGCGGGTGCGCGGCACTGGGGTCGTGGCCTTCCCCGTCGCCTCCAGTGGGTGGTAGGTCTCCAGGTCGATGCCGCTTCCGGCGGCGTGGAAGGCCATGGCGAACCGCAGGCCGATGTCGACCTCGTCCCAGCCGCCGGCCGCTGCCGCGAGCATGCCCGCGACGGTGGACGGGGGCGGGCAGGGATGGGTGACCTGCACACCGGCGTACAGGTGGTTGCGGAAGGAGACCACCGGCGCGGTCAGCCTCACCCGTAGCGCCGTGACCGAGGCGGCCGTCATGCCGCGGGGTCCTCGAACCAGGCGTCGTGCTCGCCCGCACCGATCCGGTCGGCCAGGCCGTTCAGGATCACCCGGGGGTGCCCGAAGATCACCGCGCCGCTGTCGACGAGGTCGGCGAGGTCCTTGACGGCCCGCTCGCGCTGGTCACCGAGGAACCCGGGCGACCAGCCGACCAGCACCGGGCCGTCCAGCTCGTCGCTCCACGCCGCGATCTCCTCGCGCAGCACATCGGCCTGGAAGACCACCCGGCCGTCGTCGGCGCCGACGATCCGGGTGAACGGGTTCACCCCGCCCTTGACCGAGGCGAGCAGTACCAGCGCCGGGGCGCGGTCACCGTAGTGGAGGGCCTGCTTCGCGCCGCCGCGCACCGCAGCGAGCGTGCGCAGCACGGTGTTCACCCGCCGCCGGCGCTCCGCCAGCGGCAGCTTGACCGCGCCGGTGCCGCGCAGAGTCGTCTTCTCGGCACCCGCCTTTACGGCCTCCTCGGCGGAGGCCGGGCTCAGCGCGGTACGCAGGCCGGTGCCGTCCGTCTCGAAGACACCGACACGGGGAAGGTCCAGGAGCACGTCCCCGGCCAGGACGGCGCTGTAGAGCTCGTGGGAGTGGATCACCGGATGCTCGCCGGCAGGGAAGTCCCGGCTCATGGTGCCGAAGTCACTGGTCGGGCGCTGGGGGACGACGGAGACGAACGTGCCGGTCGCCAGCACCGTCTCGCGACCGTAGCTCTCCTTCTTCACCGCCACCATGTACCCGAACAGGTCGTCGTCCAGGTGCAGATCCGGGCGGCCCGCGGTGTACGCCTGCTGCTTCGCGCCGGAACCGCTGCGGGTCACCGGCGACCGCGACTCCTGCACAGGCAGGCTGTCGCGCAGCCAGCGGCGGAACGCCTGCGCAGACACGTACGGGTAGGCGTCGCGGCCCACCCGCAACTGCTTGACCTTGCCGTTGTTGTCCTCCGCCAGTCCGTTGTTCGGGGCTCCCGCCACCACATCCAGAACGATCTTGCCAACCAGGTACGTCACTGCTGCTCATCCTCCGTGTCGAACGTCAGGGCTTCGAGGTCGCGGGGATCGAGATCCTCCTCGCTCTCCTCCTCCGGTTGCTCGGGCTTCCAGCCGAGCGAGTTCAGTTCCTGCAGCACACCGACCAGGAGCATGTCCCGGTGGAACCAGGCCGGGTTCTGCGAGACCGGGCTGAACAGCAGCTCGAAGGCCCGCTCGGTCACCAGCGGGCCGGCAGCTCCGGCGGGTGGCTTGACGGTCCACTGCACGCCCTGGGATGTGAGCCACGCGCGCAGCTTCGACGGGTCGCGCAGCAGGGTGCGGAAGCTCCGCAGCTGGCCGCCGGTGGTGGCGGTGTTCAGCAGCGCGGCCACGTTGCGGGCTGTCCTGGCGATCTCGGCCAGGTCTTTCTCGGTCATCAGCATTACCTCGGTCGCGAAGGAGTTGAGCAGCACGGCCAGGGCCTCGGCCCTAGACCGGTCACGCCCGGTTCGGGTCAGGCCGCCGAGCAGCCGGCCGTGGCCGGCGGACACGATCCGGCTGGGCGAGCGGAAGACGTTGCGGGCCAAGGTCACGAGCCCGGGAGTCGACGAACTGGCGTGGGCGCGCACCAGCTCCGCGAAACCCGCACGCCGGTCAGCCAGCCGCTGGGTGCGGCGCAGCCACTCGGCCAGCGGCTGCTCCAGCGCGTGGGTCTCCAGCTCCTGGCCGCGGTTGTTGTTGTTGAACACCATGAGGTCGACGGCAGCGCCCATCGGTCGGCGGTGGGTGCGCAGCGCGACAAGTGCGACGACTTCCTGCGCGCCGGTCTGCCGTTTGCTGGCGGTGCCGGTGGCGGCGAGCATCCGGTTGTGGTCGACCTGCTCGGCCACGGCGTGCTGGAGGAAGTCGTCGTCCCAGCTGTGCAGGGCGATGGACGGGCCGCCGGTCAGGCGCACCCCGTAGGGCAGCGCGTAGAAGCTGCACAGGCACGGCCAGCACAAGGCCATGCCCTCGTGGCCTCGCGGGGTGGTGTTGCGGTACGACTGGCTCTCGGCGAGCGGCACGTCGCTCTTCCCGTAGTACCCGACCGCCTGCCGTGAACACAGCGAGCACACCGTGGGCGGCCAGCCGGACGGCGGGGGCAGAGTCCGCCACTGCTCCACCCGCTCCGTGATCTCGGCATCGGTGCGCTTGCCGTTGCTGGGGTGGTTCATCGCGGTGTTGGGGAAGAAGGAGTAGCTGACTTTCAACCAGAAACCGTCCGCGGCCTTGCTGTCGCGTCCGAGCGCTGCACTCAGCGCGTCCCGGGCCATCTGTGACAGCGCCGCCTCGAACTCAGCCTCGGTGGTCTCCTCCGGAGAGCCGTCGCCAGCCAGGGCCGCGAGCGCGAACGCCCCGACCCGCTGCAGGGGGTGCGCGGTCAGCACCAGTCGGGCCTGGCCGAGGTCACCGCGAGCCGGCGCGCTCATGCCGCCACCCAGCCGAACCCGGCCGAGTTCGCCTGGCCCAGGCCCCAGCTCCACAAGGCCCGCAGCGTCTCCGGCGCTCCGGACAGCTCCACCTCGACGGCGGCCCCAGGCTTGGCACCCTGCCCCACCGCGAATGACCTCTTCGGCCCTACCCAGGACACCGACTCCAGGCTGACCCCGGCATCCAGGCCCAAGGTCTCGGCCTTGCGCCGCAGGTTCCCCTGGAAGTAGCCCGCCCACTCCAGCTCTGTCGGCAGCACCCACGCCTGACGCGGCCCGCGCACTCCATCCGGACTGTAGCCGGAGCCCTTCATCACCACCGGAGTTGACGTCCGCAACACCGCCCGGCCATCCGCAAACTCCGGCGGCTCCACCAGGCCAAAGCCCGTCAGGCGCAGGGCGACCCCACCCCAGTCCAACAACTCGCGCTCCGCGAACCCTGCCGCCAGCGCCTCCACGATGGCCGGCACCGGGCTGCCGAACTCGACCACCCCCCGCCCACCAGCCGCATACCGCCCCGGCCGCCGCCGTGCGGACGAGAACACAGGCGCACCATGCCCGAACGGCGCCATCCCGTGGGGCCCCTCACCGTGCTCGTGCAACCGGCGCCCAAGCTCCGGAGCCACCCGCCCCAGCACGTCGTAGACCACCCCCCGGCCAGGGGCCAGCACGCTGCCCCACGGCACCTCCTCCGCCGCCGTCACCACGGCCAGCCGCACCCTCATCCCGCACTCCAAAGCTCAAACGGCATGACAAACCAGCAAGCTGACGAACCGCCAGCCGCACAGTCCAGGACCCTAAACTGCACCACTGACAGCCGTCACAAGATTGCGCACAGTCACCCACGACCCCGGGCACCACGCGATGCCCTACCGTTGAACAAGACCACCCAGACCAACGCCAAGCTGCGCACCCCAGCGCCATGACATGGCCAACAGCATCACCGGACTCCCACTGCAGAACCTGACTCACTGGCCAGTCATATCCGGCGTCTGACCTGTAGCTTTACCATCGGGTCTCATCGCCCCTGAGAGGGGTAGCAACGCGATCTGCGCGATGGTGTGTCCCCGGGTGAGCAGGGTCTCATCGCCCCTGAGAGGGGTAGCAACATGTACGCCGGGCCGGCGAGTTTGCGCGGCCGCCGGGTCTCATCGCCCCTGGGAGGGGTAGCAACATGCCCAGGCCGCGCTTGGTCCGGCTCAGTGGTCGTGGTCTCATCGCCCCTGGGAGGGGTAGCAACTAGAGGAAGAGCGTCCGCAGGACGAGTTCATTGATGCATCTCATCGCCCCTGGGAGGGGTAACAACAGCTTCCGTAGCTTCTCCCGAAGCCCGTTTACTGTCGCCTCATCGCCCCAGGGAGGGGCAGCAACGCGAGGATCGTCCTGATCTGGAAGATCGTCGGTGCGGTCTCATCGCCTCTGGGAGGGGTAGCAACATCATGACCGGATCTCCCGACTCTGCCGCCAGGAACGCCTCATCGCCCCTGGGAGGGTTAGCAACGAGTAGGGCAGTAGGAAGCAGACTTCATCAGCGAGCGCCTCATTGCCCTTGGGAGGGGTAGCAACCCGACCTACGTCCGCAAGGTCGTCGCCGGGGAGGCCACTTCATCACCCCCAGGAAGGGGTAGCAACCTGGTCAGCAGCACCAGGTGACCGGCCAGGATTTCGCCTCATCGCCCCTGCGAGGGGTAGTAACCTGGGGAGCTTCACCCACCAGGTGATGACCGTGCCGGCCTCATCGCCCCTCGGAGGGGTAGCAACCAGATGAGGGCGACGATCGGGTTGACGTAGATCTTCGTCTCATCGCACCTGGGAGGGGTAGCAACGTCGCATAGTCCACCGGCGACCAGTGGGCCGGATTCGCCTCATCGTCCCTCGGAGGGGTAGCAACAGGCTCAGACCGCCAACTACGTATCCGCTTGTTGAAGGCTCATCACCCGTCGGAGGGGTAGCAACGTGATCAGCCATCTCATGCCGGGCGTTGGCACGCCCTGTGGCTTATCACCCCTCGAGGGGTAGCAACTACCATGGCGCCTCGTCCACCTCCGGGTCCACGTAGTCTCATCGCCCCTCGGAGGGGTAGCAACACGAGGTCCCAGCAGGCGGTGCCGATCACGGAGACCTTCTCATCGCCCCTGGGAGGGGTATCAACTACTGAACGGGCGTTCCGGGCTTCATCGGGTCCTCCAGCTCATCGTCCCTGGGAGGCGTAGCAACAACGTGGCGTTGTGCGCGAGCTTTGCGCGGTCGCTGGTCTCACCGCCCCTCGGAGGGGTAGCAACGTCTGGGACCTGATGCGCCTGATGGACGCGCTGGGGTCTCATCGCCCCTCGGAAGGGTAGCAACAGCCACAGCTCGCGCTGCTTCTCGGCAGCAACGTGGGCTCATAGCCCCTCGGAGGGGTAACAAGGTGCGCTGCCCGGACAAGCGCTCCCGTCGGATTTGTCGGGCTCATCGTCCCTCGGAGGGGCAGCAACTCCCAGACGTCGTACCGCACGGGGGTACCCGGCGTGGGCCTCGTCGCCCCTCGGAGGGGTAGCAACGTCAGCGTCAGCGACCCGGACGCGCCGTAGCCGCCGGGTCTCATCGCTCCTCGGAGGGGTAGCAACATGATCGGCGTCGTCGTCTCGGAGGACCGGCCGTAGGTCTCATCGCCCCTCAGAGGGGTGGCAATCGGAGCGAGTGCGCGACGAAGAGCGTCACCTCACCCGGCCCATCGTCCCAAGGAGGGGTTGCAATCTGGTCAGCCAGGTGCGAGTGACCCGTAGACACAGCAACTCACTGCCCCTCGGAGGGGTAGCAACAAGTCCATGGCTATGGTGTAGGCGGAGGGCGAGTCGCCTCATCGCCCATCGGCGGGTGAGTAACCCGGCGGAGCGGTCGAATGCGGTCGAGGCCGCAGCCGATCGTCTCCTGTCTCATCGTTGCTCCTTGAAGGGGTGGCAACAGCTGCGTCTGGAGCAGCAGGTAGCTCAGCGCCGCCGGCTGATCGCCCCTCGGAGGGGTAGCAACCTGGTCCACTTCTCCAGCGGCACGGTGCAGATGAGGTCTCATCGCCCCCGAGGGGTAGCAACGTATACATCTCGCGTTTGGCGACGGAGGCCCCGGTGGCCTCATCGCCCCTCCGAGGGGTAGCAACACCACCACGGACAGGTAGGCACGCAGGCCGGCGCCCATGACTCTTTTCCCCTGGCAGGGGTAGCAACAGCCACAGCTCGCGCTGCTCCTCGGCAGCGACGTGGGCTCATAGCCCCTCGGGGGGGACCAACTAGTGCATTCGCACGTCCCAGTCCTGAAGGTAGGTCGTCTCATCGCCCCTCAAAGGAGTAGCAACTAGTCGGTGCCACCGCCGAAGAAGTGCTCCGCGCGGTCTCATCGACCCTTGGAGGGGTAGCAACTAGCCGGGGGCTCGCAGACGGAAGGCTGCTTCGAATTCTCATCGCCCCCTCGGAGGGGTAGCAACCGCCACACCTGCAGCGCGGCCCGCTCGACCGGGTCGAGTCTCATCGCCCCTCGGAGGGGTAACAACTAGGTCAGCGGGATCCCAAGCTTGCTGCCGAACGGGCCCTCATTTCCCCTGGGAGGGGTAACAATCTGTTGAGGGCGTGGCAGCCGGAGCCCAGAAGCAGGGCTTCATCACCCCCGTAATGGCAGGAACTGCTTCATCGTCACCGAGCCGAACACTCTGCGGCAGGAGTGCTGGCCGCGGATGTTCCCCTCCGACCTCAACTCCCCCTCGCGGCTCTGGTGCTGACCTGACGGTAAGCGAATCTCGGGAGGTATGCAGTGACGATCGACAACTCCGACACGGGCGGGCCCGACGACTACGAGCTGCTGGCGACAGGGGTCTGGAAGGACGGCGAGGTGGTCTCGGCCGTGGTCCGCGTCCAGCGGCAAGCCCCGCTCCCGCCGATGCCCCCGCTCCCCGAACCCTCTGGCCGCTGCGCCCGGAGGCCGGAGTGCCTCGACGGCGAGTGCTACTGCGGCGAGCCGATGCTCGACGACTTCGCGTTCCCCAACGGGGACGGCCCGGACAGCTACGGCAGCTGGGGCAGCTGGGAGGAGTAGCTGCTGCGGCTTCGCCGGGGTTGTTCCTCGGGTAGGTCTGCGCGAGGAACAACCCCGGGAGGTTCAGCGCCGGCTGTTGCGGGCCTGACGCCCCTGGACGGATGCCGGAGCCGCCGGGCCGTCGGTCCGGGCGCGGACGCCGGGCCCCTCGGGACTGGCCGAGGGCGCGGCCGACAGCTTCGCGATCCGGCGGACCCGCCAGACCATGACGGCGGTGACGGAGTCCGCGGTGTCGAGTTCGCGGCGGCTCCTGGCCTTCTCCAGGAGCGCGGCCGGGTCGTGGCCAGCCGCCTCCGCCTCCGCGAGGGAGGCCGCGAGCGCGTCCCAGTCGCTCTCGCCGCTCTCGCCGACCACGGCTTCGGGCAGCTTCGCCCGGATCACCGCGTCCTGGCGCTCGCGCACCGGTGACGGCAGGGAGCGACCCCGCGCGGCCATGGCCGCCATCGGGCGGGCGGCCACCGTGGCGTACGCCGCCCGCAGCTGCTCGGCCGCGGCGCTGGCGGCGGCGGCCTGCTGAGCGTGCGAGCGCGCGGAGTGCCACCGGGCGGAGGCGATGGCCAGCAGGATCAGGGCCGACAGCAGCATGGCGGTCACGCCGCCGTCCTCGCCCCGGTTCCCGGTGTAGCCGCTGCTGAGCATCTCGCGGGCAGCTGCTCGCACTGCCCGGTTGTCGGCCCGCTCGGCGCGCACGTGGGAGCGTGCTGCCCGCTCGAATGCCCTTGCTGCAACTATGAGTTGGGCCCTTGTGTCGGCCGGAGCGCGAACGGCCAGCACGTCGATGATCTCGATCGCGCCGACCAGCTGCCCCGCTGCGTCCTCTTCGCTCCCTTCCTCTATGGTCCGGGTGGCGTTGTCGACCGCGGCGGCGGCGTCCCGGCGGGCGCGGGCGGCCCTGGAGCCGGATACACGGGACTTGCCGGTGGCCGGGTCGCCCTGCTCGGCGGTGCTCGCCCCGGCGGCCCGGACGCCGCCGCTCAGCCGCTTGCGGATGCGTGGGAGGGAGAGGTCGGGGGCCAGCTTCGAGCCGGGGAAGTAGACCGGGTCGCCCTTGCCGTTGAGGTCGTCCGGATCAGCGACCGAGTACCCCAGGGTGTCTCCGGAGGGTCCGATGCGCCGCTGCACCAGCAGGCCAGCGGCGGCGAGGCGGTCGAAGAACTCGGCTTCGCTCGCGCAGCCCGCGACGGCGCGGCGCACCTGGTCCCGCAGCTGGAGGCGGACGGGTTCCGGTCGTCCGAGCCGCTCGGCTTTGTGGGTTTCCGCGCTGGTCGGGCGCTTGGCGGCGGTCTTGTCGCCGGGATTGAGCTGCTTGAGGCCGAGGTCCTTCTCGATCTGCCGGCACTCGTCCTGGGCGCGCTGGGCGTCACCGTTGAGGCGGGCTTGGCGCCCGTCGCCGCGTACGACGGTGGCCATGATGTGGATGTGGCGCGGGTCGTGGCGGACCGCGATCCAACGGCATCCGTCCGGGTCGCCGGGCTCGGCGATGCCGGCGGCGGCGACGACGCGGCGGGCAACCTCGGCCCACTCCTCGTCGGTGAGCAGCCGGTCGTCGGGGTCGGCGCTGACGGGGCAGTGCCAGACGTGCTTCTTCGGTCGCCTCGGTCCGAGCTGGTTGACCCGCAGGTCCAGGACCTGCTCCAGCTGCTTCAGGTTCGCTGCGGGGTCGCGGCCGGGGTCGGGCGCGAAGCCGTCCCAGCTCGCCACCAGGTGTGGGTCGAAGTGTTCGTCGTGCTTGCCGGGGCCATAGAGGTAGGCCAACAGGCCGTACGTCTTGCTGCCGCGGCTGATATCAGGGACCAATTGGTCCACCGGCGACCAGCTGGGCGGCGGCGTCGTCTACCGCAGCGACCGCGGCGCGGACGGCTCCGAGGGTCGGGGCCAGCTCTGCCGGCTGAACGTAGCCGGCGGCATTGAGGCCGAAGACCATCTGGTTGAGGTTGTTGCCGACGCGGGCGAGCTGCGCGCGGGAGGCGGCAAGCTCGTCGACGGCGCGGTCGAGGCGGTCTTGGGGGTCGCGGTCAGCGGGTGTTCCGCGGGCGGCGCTGAGGGCGCTGGTCGCGAGGAAGCGACCGACGGTGACGGCGCGGGCAGCGGCGGCGGTGTCGATCTCGGTTTTCTCTTCAATGTTCAGACGCACGGTCAGCTTGCACGTGCGGCTCTGGGGGTCGCGGTGGCGACGGCGCGGGCGGCGCGCGGGCGGCGCGTCGGCAGTCGGCTCAGCGGTCAGCTCGGTGGCGTCGTTCAGCAGCTCGATCGTCTCCTCCTCCTTCTCCATCCCGGCACCCCCTGGTGCCGGGAGACCGAGGACGAGTCGAGCGCCCCCGCTCGACTCGTCCTCGGTCTCCCTCGCCCCTCCTGGGGGCGAGGGCAAGTGCGAAAACCGGGCGTAAGCCCGGCTTTCGCGATAGCTTGCTGCGCCGTAGGGGCCAAGCGCTCAGGCACCGAACTGCGGTACTGCGCAAGCACTTTGCCCAGATCAGGCGGCGGATTCCTCCAGTTCGAGCTTGGCGTCGAGGAGCAGCCCGAGCCCGTAGTCCATGACCTCGATCGGGTTCTCCAGGACGACCTTGGGCCCGTGAACGGTCCGGCGGACGAGCCAGCTGCCGTCGCTGGCGGCGGTGGCGGTGCGGACGAGGCGCTGCTCCAGAAGAAGGCTCATCAGGGCATCGGGCGTGGTCTTCGGCGTGGCAGTGCAAGTCATGGGCGTTTCCTCGGAAGCGAGTTGGGCGTGGGGTGGGGGCGCGGTGCGACGGAATGCGACGGGCGGGCGGAGCCGGATGGGGAGGTCGGCGGAGGTTTGGCGTCGGTGTCCTCGATCATCTGCAGCAGCAGGCCCATGCGCGCGTTGCTGATGGAGTAGCCCTCCTTCCGGAGCCCAGCGGCCACGACTTCCCGGTTGGTACGGCCAGCCCGCGCGGCGGCCTGCCTCGCGACAGGCACCAGCACCTCGAGCTTCACCCGCGCCCGTCCGGTTGCCGGCACCGGACCGGACGAGCCCGGACCACCGACCGGACCAGACGGACCCGACCCCGACACCGGACCGGACGGACCCGACCCCGACACCGGACCGGACGGACCCGACCCCGACACCGGACCGGACGGACCCGACCCCGACACCGGACCT